>VEQI01000008.1 GCA_018883305.1 Limnohabitans sp.
TGTTCCATCGGGTGATCTCCAACTTCATGGTGCAGGGTGGCGGATACACCTATAGCAGCGGCGCTTACACCGCCAAAGCTGCCACGCATGCGGCGATTGCGCTCGAAGCGCCGGCTGCCACCGGTTTGAGCAACACAGCAGGGACCATTGCCATGGCAAGAACCGCCGTGCTGAACTCCGCAACGAGTCAGTTTTTCGTGAATACGGTGGACAACAGTGGTTCTTTGGACACCGGGGGTGGTGGATATGCCGTGTTTGGACGACAGATTTCCGGTGTCAGCACGCTCTCAGCCATCAAGTCTGTGGCGGTGGTTGCTAACCCTGGCACGGGGGAGCTCAGCCAACCATCCTCGCCCCCAGTCATTCAGTGGGCACTGCAACTCAAATAAGTTGCCATCGTCCCTGCCCTGCTGCGGCGGGAGCCGAGGCGACTCGTTAACAGGTGCCCAGCCTCCCACCAGCCACATAATCCGGCGCATGTCCGTCACAGCCGATTCAACGCCATCGCCTAAACCCATCGCCATCCTCTCGCTGATGCTGGCGGTCTTTCTGGGGTCGCTGGATCAGTCCATTGCCAATACCGCGCTGCCCGCCATTGCTGCGGGTTTGCAGCACACGCCGGCCGAGTCGGTGTGGGTGTTGCACGCCTACCAGCTGGCAGTGGTGGCTACTCTGCTACCGTTTGCCGCGCTGGGTGATTTGTGGGGTGCTCGTCGGGTGTTTCTCTCCGGGGTGGCCTTGTTCAATCTGGCGGCCATCTCCAGCGCCATGGCCACCAACCTGGAGTGGCTGGCGGTATCGCGGGCGGTCCAGGGCATCGGGGCGTCAGGACTGATGAGTGTGAACCTGGCCCTGGTGCGACAGATTTATCCGCCAGACCGGCTGGGTCATGGCGCAGGCCTGAATGCGTTCATTGTGGGCACGGGCTACAGCCTGGGTCCCACGGCCGCTTCATTGTTGCTGTCCTTTGCGCCCTGGCCCTGGCTGTTTGGTGTGCAAGTGCCGCTGGGTCTGCTGGGCTTGACCCTGGGCATGCGCTACTTGCCACACACGCCTGTGCGCCAACCCCGTGAGCCTTATGACGTGGTGCTGGCACTGCTGGCCGCCGTCTGTTTTGCCAGTCTCATCGTCAGCCTGAGTGCCGTGGCCCAGCAAAAGGGCTGGGAAGTCTGGACCCTTGCCCTGGGGCTGATGCTGCTCAGTGGCGCGGGCCTGCTAAGAAGACAGCGGGGACACACGGCGCCCATGCTGCCGGTGGATTTGATGCGCCGCCCGCTGTTCAGTCTGTCGGTGCTGACCTCCATCAGTTCATTCACCACTCAAGGGGTGGCGTATGTCGCGCTGCCTTTCTTTTTTCTGCACAACCTGCACCTGCCCGCGGTGGAGGTGGGACTGCTGATGACCACCTGGGCGGGGGTGGTGGCCATGGCGGCACCGCTGGCGGGACGCATGTCTGATCGCTACCCGCCGGCCATCATGGGTGGCATTGGCTTGTGCATTCTTTGCGCCGGCATGACCTGGCTCAGTCAGGTCACCCCACACACCAGCTTCATGTCCATGGCAGTGGGCATGGCGCTGTGCGGCATTGGCTTTGGCCTGTTTCAATCGCCGAATCTGCGTGCCATCATGACCAGCTCACCGCCTGAGCGTAGCAGTGGCGCCAGTGGCATGGTGGCCATGGCGCGCCTGGTGGGACAAGCCAGCGGGGCAGCTCTGGTGGCCTTGTGCTTCAACCTGTTTGACCAGCAGGGGGCGGGCAACGCCATCCTGCTGGGTGCGATCACGGCAGGTTTGGGAGGCGCTTTGAGCTTGTCTCGTCTGTGGGCGCGGTGATCACCCACGAAGCCCTTGCACAGACTTGCGACAATCCCACCTTGCCTCGTTGTTGAGAAGGAACCCGCATGACCACCGCCACCCCCACCTCTCCTCGCCTGACCAGCCTGTCACACGGCGGCGGCTGTGGCTGCAAGATTGCCCCGGGCGTGCTCTCTGAGATTCTCAAAACCACGACCGGCATGCTCATTCCGCCGCAATTGCTGGTGGGCATTGAAACCTCGGACGATGCAGCGGTGTATCAGCTCAATGATGAGCAGGCGTTGATTGCCACCACGGATTTTTTCATGCCCATCGTGGATGACCCGTTCGACTTTGGGCGCATCGCCGCCACCAATGCCATCAGTGACGTGTATGCCATGGGCGGCACACCCATCCTGGCCCTGGCGCTGGTGGGCATGCCCATCAACGTGCTCTCCACCGAGACCATCGGCCAAATTCTGGCGGGTGGCCAACAGGTTTGTCGTGAAGCGGGCATTCCCATTGCCGGTGGACACACCATTGACTCCGTGGAACCCATCTATGGTCTGGTTGTTCTGGGCCTGGTGCATCCCAAGCGTGTGAAACGCAATGCCGATGCGCGTGTGGGTGACCGACTGATCCTGGGCAAGCCCCTGGGCGTGGGCGTGTTGTCCGCCGCTCTCAAGAAAGAGGTGTTGAACGCCGATGGCTACACCCGGATGATCAGCCACACCACCCGGCTCAACACACCGGGCCCTGCCCTGGCTGCCTTGCCGGGCGTACACGCGCTCACCGATGTCACCGGCTTTGGCCTGGCCGGTCATGCGCTGGAGATGGCGCGCGGTGCAGGCACCACGGTGGACTTGTCCATGTCACGCATTCCCCTCATTGAAGGCGCACGGGAACTGGCCGCCCAAGGATTGATCACGGGGGCGAGTGCACGCAACTGGTCCGCCTACGGTCATGAGGTGGCGTTGGCTGACGAACTGACGCTGGTGGACCGCCACCTGCTCACGGATCCGCAAACCAGCGGTGGGTTGCTGGTGGCCTGTTCTGCCGAAGCAGTGCCCGACGTCCTGGCCGTGTTTCAGCAACACGGATTTGCACAGGCCGCGGAAATTGGCAACATGGCGCCCACCACGGGCACGAGCATTCACTTGCGTGTACGCTGAAAACGGCCCTGCACCACCCCTCAGTGGGACTTGCGCATCAGCTTCAACATCTTGAGGTTGATCACCACAAAGCGAATGGCCTGCCACAAGACATTGGTGCGCATCATGCGCGTGAACGCCGTGGGCATGGGGGGATAGTAAGCTTGCTGATAGGGCTCTTTGTTCACGGGCGGGTTCATGACGACTCCTGATCGGGACATGGACGACACGGCAAATGGGCTTTCAGTCGGGCAACAAGCGCCAGCCTGGTCGCATCTTGGCCTGGTAGATGAAGGTGTGGTGCAGCAAGGTCTTCATCCAGTGGCCTGCCAGGCCAATCTCCCCGAAGGTGAGGTGGATGTCGCGGCCATAGTCTGGATAGGTCTCGAAGTCAGGCACCACTGGATACACCGTCATGGTGGCCGCCGTGCCGCGGAACAGATGTGACCCTGTGGAGGCCACACACGCAGCGCCTATGCGCGCCATGGACGCGGTATGGGTGGGCGCAGGCGCACCAGCCAGCATGTCACGCAAGCTCTTGGCCACCGCAATGGCCATGGCGGCCGAAGGCATGCCCGTGCGCGGCGGCGAAGGGTTGATGGGCGTGCCGTTGGCGCTTTGCATGGGCTTGCTGATGAGGTGCGGTGGCGCAAAGGCAATGCCAATGGCAAACAAGTTGGGGAATGTCGGGTTTTGATAGGTCTGGGGCCAATCACGCGCGCGCCATTCAGCGTACGGTCTGGGCGTGTAATCCGCATCCACTTTCATAAACCCGCTGGGGGCAAAGAGTTGTGGAGTGATGTCCTCGTCGCTGGCGTTGTAGGCCTTGAGCCCCACCCCGGAGAAGGGCGGGATGAGCATGGCGAAGTCAAACCCCAGTTCATGAAAGCTGCCGTCCAGCATTTCGTAGTGGATCTTGCCCGCCTCCACTTTTTTCACGTGCGCACGCACCACCCACTCGATGCCGCGTTCCACCATCAAGGACTCGGCAAACGTCTTGCCGTTGGTGATGTAGCCACCTCGCTCGATGTGCACGCCGCCCATGCCAAAGTCGCCCAGCTCATATTCATTGCTGATCCAGACCAGACGCGCGCGGCCACGCACCCCTGCTTCACGCAGCACGTGGTCCACGTTGTAGATGTATTCAAACGCCGCGCCTTGACAGGTGCAAGTCCCGTGCCCTGTGCCTACCACCAGGGTGCGTTGCTCCCCCCGACGCAGGGATTCGATGATGCGCTGCAGTTGGGTGTTGGCTTCCAGCGCATGTGAGGCGGTGCACACGGAAACGGTGTGTCCATGATCTGGCCCCAGGCCCTCGGTCGCACCGAAATTCAGCTTGGGCCCGGTGGCGTTGATCAGGTAGTCATAGGGCAAGGTCTCCATCTGCCCAGCCTTCTCAGGCTCGGTGTACTCAATGGTCACGAACGGTTGAGACTGATCCCCGCGTCCTTGCGGATGCAAGGACACACCGCGTGCCTGCTTGAACTGAATGCGGGTCTTGCGATAGACCTTGGCCAGATCAAAGGTCACGTCGGCCTCGGTCATTTGCCCCACGCCCACCCAGATGTTGGACGGAATCCAGTTCCACCGATCATTGGGTGAGACCACGGTGATGTCGTGTTCCGCGCCCAACTCCACATGCAGGTAGCGCGCGGCCGTGTGCCCCGAAATACCCGCCCCCAGTATGACGATGCGTGCCATGACATTGGACTCCTTTGAGCTTCAATCTAGCGTCAGATTGAATATAAGTCAATACTGATTTATAAAGCATGCGCGACTCAACGCACCGATGAGGTGGTTCAACCCAGTGACGAAGGGGCAAATATTTCCACCCTGTCTCGGATAAGCGACACCACACCTGATCCGGGGGTGTTACTTTCCCAGTCCACCCACGTTGACTGAATGCCTCATGTCCATCACCCTTCACACCTGCGAGCAACTGGATGCCCAAGACCCCTTGCGCAGCCTGCGCGATTTGTTCGAACTCCCCGAAGGACGCTTGTACCTGGACGGCAACTCCCTGGGTGTGCTGCCACGGGCCACCCCGGCTCGGGTGGCGCAGGCCGTGTGTGAAGAATGGGGACAAGATCTGATTCAAAGCTGGAACACGGCCGGCTGGTTTGAATTGCCCCGGCGCGTGGGCGACAAGATTGCCCGTCTCATTGGTGCGCGCGCAGGTGAGGTGGTGGCCGCTGACAGCACATCCATCAATCTGTTCAAGGTGCTGAGTTGCGCCCTGGACATCGCGGCTGCCGATCACCCTGCCCGACGCAAGGTGGTGAGTGAGCGCAGCAATTTCCCCACCGACCTGTACATTGCAGAAGCCTTGTGCCGCACACGCGGCCTGGAGCTGGTGTTGCTGGATGCCACTGCGCTGGAGGCTGCCTTGCAAGATGATGTGGCCGTGCTCATGCTCACCCATGTCAATTACCGCACCGGAGCCATGCATGACATGGCTCACCTCACGGCCATGGCGCAGGCTCGCGGCATTCTGACCGTCTGGGACCTGGCGCACAGTGCCGGTGCTGTGCCCGTGGACCTGCACGGTGCTCATGCTGACTTCGCGGTGGGCTGCGGCTACAAGTACCTCAATGGCGGGCCCGGCGCACCTGCGTTTGTGTGGGTGCACCCGCACCACACGGACCGCTTCTGGCAACCACTGGCAGGCTGGTGGGGCCATGCCGCACCCTTTGCCTTCACGCCTCATTACCAACCGGCGCCTGGTATTACCCGGTACCAATGCGGCACCCAGCCCATCCTCAGTCTGACGGCCCTGGACGCTGGCCTGGACAGCGTGCTGGCCGCCGAAGCGTTGGGAGGCATGCCCGCGCTGCGACGCAAGTCCCTGGCCCTCACCCGTCTGTGCATGGACCTGGTCCAGGCGCGCCTGGGGGGACATGGCTTGGGCATTGCCACACCGCAGGCGGATGATGACCGGGGTTCCCAAGTGAGTCTCACCCGAGCGCAGGGTGGTTATGCCATCGTTCAGGCACTCATTGCTCGCGGAGTCATTGGGGATTTTCGGGCGGGCGATGGTGCCACGCAGCCTGACATCCTGCGCTTTGGCTTCACACCGCTGTATGTGGGTTATGCCGATGTGTGGCATGCCGTGGAGCAACTGCGTCAGGTGATGGACAGTGGCGAATGGCAAGACCCCCGCTTTGCCAAACAACACGCCGTGACCTGAAAGGACTTGCCCCATGACCGGATGCCCCATGCACCCTGCCCCGCCGCCTTCGGGCGTGTCGCCCGCCTCCACGGTCACCCCGGCCATCGGCGAGCGCATCGTGGAGGAGGAGCGAGCGCAACTGGACTTCAGTCAGCGCATGAGTTATGGCGATTATCTGCAACTCGATGCCATCCTCCGCGCACAGCATCCCCGCTCACCTGACCACAACGAAATGCTGTTCATCGTGCAGCATCAGACCAGCGAGTTGTGGATGAAACTCATGCTGCATGAATTGCAAGCCGCCATGCGCTGTATTCATCAAGACCAATTGCCCGATGCTTTCAAGATGCTGGCCCGGGTCTCCAAGATCATGGAACAGTTGGTGCATGCCTGGGACGTGCTGGCCACCATGACCCCGCCCGAATACAGCGCCATTCGTCCTTACCTGGCGCAATCCAGCGGCTTTCAAAGCTGGCAATACCGCTGTATTGAGTTTTCCCTGGGCAACAAGAATGCCGCCATGCTGCAACCCCATGCGCATCGCGCGGATGTGCTGGCCGTGGTCCAGGCGGCCTATGACGCGCCCTCGTTGTATGACGAATGCCTGCAACTGCTGGCGCGGCGCGGGCTCAGCATTCCCGCCACACATCTTCAGCGCGATTGGCGCGAACCCTACAGCAACCACCCGCAGGTGGAGCAAGCCTGGCTGACCGTGTACCGCGACCCGCACGCGCACTGGGATCTGTATCAACTGGGCGAAGAACTCACCGACCTGGAGGACGCCTTCCGGCTTTGGCGCTTTCGGCACATGACCACTGTTGAGCGCGTGATCGGGTTCAAGCGAGGCACCGGTGGCACAGGGGGCATCAGCTACTTGCGCAAAATGCTGGACGTGGTGCTGTTTCCAGAAATCTGGTCCTTGCGCACGCAGTTGTAAATCCTGGGTCTGGATACCCCTGAGAGACAGTGGGTGGAATGTTCGTGATAATGCCTGCCACGACCTTAGACAACTCCCACAGAACCTTGATGAGCCACGCACGCGTTGTCCGCACAGACTTATGGATTGATCCGGTATTTGATGAGCGCCTGTCGCGTGAATCCGCCTTGCATCTGGACGTTTTTCCCACTCAAAACCCCACTGCAGCCTGGCCGCTGCTGTCTCAGGCGCATGTGTACCATGTGTCAGCCGCCAAGGACGAACTTCCCCTGGACTGGTTTGCACGTGCCGAGTTGATCGAGCGCTGCCCGCAACTGCTGTGCGTGTCATCCAGCGGCGCGGGTTACGACACCGTGGACGTGGCCGCGTGCACGGCCGCCGGCATTGCCGTGGTGAACCAGTCGGGCGGCAACGCGCCCTCGGTGGCGGAACACACGCTGGGGCTGATGCTGGGAGTGTCGCGCCGCATGCTGGAAGGGGACCGCCGCATGCGCCGTGAAGTGGGTTACCCGCGTGAGGACGTCATGGGGCATGAAATCCGGGGCAAGACCCTGGGCTTGGTGGGCATGGGCAACATCGGCTCGCGCGTGGCGGCCCTGGCGCACGCCTTTGGCATGCAGGTCATTGCCACCGACCCTTTTCTTTCGGAAGAAGAGATTGCTCGTCGTGGTGCACGGGCCGTGTCCTTTCAAGAATTGCTGGCGCAGTCGGACATCGTCTCGCTGCATTGCCCGCGCGACGCCAGCACCCTCAAGATGATGAACGCGGACACCTTTGCCAAGATGAAAGCCGGCGCACTGTTCATCACCACGGCGCGTGGCGGCATCCACGACGAAGCCGCGCTGGTCAACGCCTTGCGTTCAGGTCATCTGGCCGGTGCGGGCATTGATGTGTGGGACCAGGAGCCCCCACCCATCGATCATCCGTTGCTGGCCATGGACAACGTGTTTGCCACCTTCCACACCGCCGGCGTGACCCACGAAGCCAGACGTAGCGTGGCCAGCATGTCCGCCGAACAAATCGTGCGCGTGATCCACGGCGAACGGCCACCACGCCTCATCAACCCGGAAGTCTTGCCGCACTTTGAAAAACGTCGCGTCCAGCTACTGGGCCGCTGAATCAGGTGACACATCGATACAACAACGCACAGGAGACTTCCCCCATGGTTCGCTTGCCCTCCCCCTTGCGCCGAGCACTGACGGCGTTGACATGGTTGGCGGCCACCGCTTTGGTGGCGCCCGCGCAAGCCGCGTACCCGGAGCAGCCCATCAAGGTGCTGGTGTCTTACGGCGCGGGCGGTGGCACTGACATCGTTGCGCGTTTGCTGGCGCCCTACATTGGCAAATACCTGTCCCCCAACGCCAGCGTGGTGGTGGTCAATCGCCCCGGTGCGGGTGGCGCCATTGGGTTTACGGAACTGGCGAAAGCGACGCCCGATGGTTACACACTGGGCTTCATCAACACGCCCAACTTTCTCACCATCCCTATCGAGCGCAAAACGGCCTTTCACTGGCAAGACTTCGATCTGCTGGGCAATATCGTGGATGACCCCGGCAACTTCTCGGTGCATGCGGATAGCCCCTTCAAGTCTTTGTCGGAACTGGTGGCGTATGCCAAGTCACGCCCTGGCGAGGTGACTTACGGCTCCACGGGCGTGGGCTCGGACGACCACCTCTCGGCGCTGATACTGGAGCGTGCAGCCGGCATCCAGATGACCCATGTGCCGTTCAAGGGCACCTCGGAAGTGCATAACGCCGTGTTGAGCAAGCAAATCACAGTGGCCGCCATGAACATCGGTGAGGCGCTGCAATATGTCAAAGGTGGCAGCAAGATTCGCCAATTGGGTCAGATGAGCGAGGCTCGCACCACACTGGCACCCCAGGTCCCGACCTTCAAAGAACAGGGCTACCCCATCATCATGGCCTCCTTGCGTGGCATGGCCGCCCCCAAGGGCCTGCCACCTGCGCTGCGCGAGCAACTGGTCAGCGCTGTGCAAAAGGCCGTGGCCGATCCGGAATTCCAGGCCAAGGCCGCCACGGTCTTTTCCCCCTTGCGCTACCTGCCACCGGCAGCGTACGGCGCCGAACTGAAAGAGGCCGAGGTTGGTTTCCAGCAGCTGTGGCAGGTGATGCCCTGGGGTGACAAGTAAGCCAACCCCGCCAAGATTGCGCCAAGACAAGAGGTCCATGAAAATGGACCCCTATGTGTTCATTTTCAGCTTGAAAATGAGCCATAAAGCTATACGATGGTGTCATTGTTGCAGGAGTACCTCATGACACCCCAACCTCGACTGACCTTACCCACCCTGCTGGCGAGTGCCAGCCTGTGGCTGTCCACCAGCCTGTTCGCTCAACCCATGATGGGGCCTGGTCACCCCATGGAGCCTGGAGGCAGTGGCTGGCGTCACCATGAGTCCATGCAAGCCGCCCATGAACAGCATCTGGCCAGCTTGAAAGCACAGCTCAAGCTGACCGATGCGCAGCAAGACGCCTGGCGCCAATTCACGCAATCACACCAGCCCCCTGCCCGCCCGGCACGCTCGACCGACCCGGCGGAGTGGGCCCGGCTGAAAACGCCTGAGCGACTGGACAAAATGCAAGCGCTGATGGAGGAGCACTACGCCGCGCGCAAAGCGCAGTGGCTCCAGCATGCCGAAGCCACCCGCACGTTTTACGCGCAGCTCACCCCGGAGCAGCAACAGGTCTTTGACACGCAAACCTGGCATCGGCACGCTGCGGCACAACAGCCTCAAGCGCCCACGGCACCACGCAGACGCCCGATTGAGTGAATCTCTGACACTGCCGCCCCATCCGTCCTGAAGACCCACCCTGCGCGCGGACCGAAACCCGCGCGCACCGGGTGTCACTGGCTCATGTGCTGCTGCATCATTTGACGGCGTTGATGCATGTCCGAATTCATCATGGGCATGCCACGCATGTGCCCCGGTTGATGCGCTGCCATCTGTCCGTGCATGGGACCGTGCATGGGTTGCTGCATACCTTGCATGCCATGCATGCCCTGCGCGCCCTGCATCTTTTGCTGCTGCTCGGTCATGATCTGCTGGCGTTCAGCATCCGTCTTGGCTGCAGCCATTTTCTGCTGCATCGCCTGACGCTGCGCCTGCCAGTCAGTCACACGGGCCGGTTGGTTGGCTGATGGGCTTTCAACCTGGGCTGTCTGCGCCCCGGACATCAATTGAAATCCGGACAGCACCACCAGTAACGCCACGGGAATGTATTTTTTCATTTCAAACTCCAACAAGGTAGAAGACCACTCACCTCAGGCGCAACACCTTGCCGATGTCACGCCAACCCCACCCGCTTGCCTGACTTCATCGCAACGCGCATCCTTGCGTTGGCGGCTGAAGAAAGGCCTGCTGGCTTGAGAATGAGTATCCGCCTGAACCTGCTTTAGCCGTATGATCACAGTCATACGTTGAGACAGCTTTCCCCACGCATCCCCGCAACACCGATGACGCCACCGCGACGACTACAGGATTACCCGATTGCCAGCCACACCGTGCCCCTGAAGGGCAAGGCCACCGAATGGCAGGTGCCTTCCAGATTGCGTGATGTGCTGTCCCTGGATGACTTTGAAATTGCCGCACGTCGCCACTTGCCCTCGCCCATCTTTGCCTACATCAGTGGCGGTTGCGAAACCAATCGCTCGCTGCGCGGCAATGTCGACGCTTTTGCTGACTATGAATGGGTCACCCGCGTGTTCGTCAACACCTCCGCGCGCAGCCTGGACACGCCATTGTTTGGTCACACCTGGGCCGCGCCCATCGGGATTGCGCCCATGGGCATCAGCGCGCTTTCGGCTTATCGGGGCGACCTGATCCAGACCCAGGCGGCAGCCCAGGCCAATATTCCCGCCATCATGAGCGGCAGTTCCCTCATCCGCCTGGAAGACGTGGCCAAGGCCAATCCTCAGGCCTGGTTTCAGGCGTACGTTCCTGGCGATTCGGCCAAAATCGCCGCCTTGCTGGATCGGGTGGCAGCGGCGGGCTTCGGCACCCTGGTGGTCACGGCCGATGTGCCCACGTCCGGCAATCGCGAAAACAATGTGCGCGCCGGATTCTCCACGCCCCTGCGCCCTGATCTGCGACTGGCCTGGGAGGGACTCACCCATCCCCGATGGCTATTGGGCACCGCCTTGCGAACCCTGCTGTCCCACGGCATGCCGCATTTTGAAAACTCGCAAGCCCAGCGTGGTGCTCCCATCCTGGCGCGGCACGTGATGCGGGAGTTCGGCGCACGGGATCATTTGCACTGGGGACATGTTGACCAGATCCGTCAACAATGGCGTGGCCGACTGGTGCTCAAAGGCATCTTGTCCCCCGAGGACGCGGTGCTGGCCCGTGAACACGGTGCCGACGGCATCATCATCTCCAACCATGGGGGACGGCAATTGGACGGCGCCATCGCCCCGCTCCGAGCCTTGCCCGCCATTGTCAAGGCCATGGGTCCGGATTACCCCGTGATGATCGACGGCGGCTATCGACGCGGCAGTGACGTGTTGATGGCCATGGCACTGGGTGCCAAATTCGTGTTCATCGCCCGCCCGTTCAATTACGCTGGCGCGGTGGGCGGACAGGCCGGCATCACCCATGCGCTGGGGATTCTGGCCACCGAAATGGCACGAAACATGGCGATGCTAGGCGTTCTGAACCCAAGCGAGCTGGGGCCACAGGCCCTTCGACGTCGGAGTGACCTCTGACAGCACGCCCCGGCTGTGTGTCGCGGCTGAGTTCACACCAACCAGTGCGGGTTCCAGACCACTTCCCACAAATGCCCATCGGGATCTTGAAAATAACCGGCATAGCCGCCCCAGAAAGTATCTTGTGACGGCTTGACGATGCAGGCCCCGGCAGCGGCGGCAGTGGCCATCACCGCGTCAACTTCCGCTTTGGAGGCCACGTTGTGGCCCAGTGACAACTCGGTGGAACTGGCGGGGCCCAAAGGGAGTCCCGTGTCATGTGCCAGGCTTTGACGAGGCCAGAGTGCCAACCGCAACCCGGGCTGCAGATCAATGAACACCACCGCGCCGTGCGCAAATTCGGTGCCGATGATGCCTTCCGTGGCAAAGCCCAAACCGTCGCGATAAAAGCGCAATGAGGCGTCCAGATCCTGAACGCCCAGCGTGATGACCGTGACCCGCGGCTTCACGCGGCTGTCCTCTGCCGGTGCATGTTGTGAAGGGGCTTGACGTGCATGGTGGGCATATTAACCGCACCCGCCATCCTCACACGTCGGAAGCGTAACGCGCCCACTGCTGACCTCGCAAGGCTTTTTCAATGGCGCGCGTGGCCGCCAGCAGGTGCTGACGATGCTGCGACATGCGTGACTCCGTCATGCGTGCATTGACACCCGCCACCGTCACCGCCCCCAGCACTTGCCCCAGACTGTCTTTGAAACTTCGGCCCATGGCGGTCACGCCCGGGGTGATGCGGTTGCGGATCACCGCGTCGTGCGCCAGACGTGCACGGGCCATGGACTCGCGCAATTCCTGCGGGGCAAACCGCCACTCGGACTCAATCTGGCCCATCACACGGCTGAACACGTCCTCACGCTCATCATCGTCCAGGGTGGCGAGGATGGCCAGCCCACCCGCACCCAAACCCAGTGGACGACGACTCCCCACCTGCAAGGTCAACACCCGCACGGCGGAAGGGCCAGGCACCAAGTCGATGCACACTGCCTCCAGGCCGCTGCGTTGCACCAGATAAACCGTCTCGGCCGTATCCGTTGCCAGTTTCTCCATGGCGGGCCGGCACACCTGGCGCACATCGAATTGCTGCGCAGCGGACAACCCCAATTCATAGGCCAGCGGTCCAATGGCATAACGACGGGAAGCATCGAGCTGAACCGCCAACCGTTGGCGAACCAGTTGCGCCAGCAACCGATGCACCGTGCTGTTGGGCAGCCCGGTGATGTCGGACATGGCGGTCAGCGCCATGCCCCGCCGTCCGGCCGTGGCCATCAGGCGTAGCAAGGCTGCGCCGCGAGCAATCGGCCCTTCATGGTCCAGAGGGAGAGGCGCCAGGGACATGCCAATGATTTCAAATGATTTCCGTTGAATGGAAATTATAGAGACGGTGCTTGCACGCCGCCTGAATAATGGCAACATTGTTTGACACCCTCAGGAGATCACCATGTTGTGTAAAAAACTGCATCACGCCGCCTTCCGCTGCAAGGACGCGGCCGAGACCGTCAAGTTCTATACCGACGTGCTGGGCCTGAAGTTCACCCATGCCATGGGGGAAGACCATGTGCCCTCCACCGGCAAGTACAGCCCGCACGTGCACATCTTTTTCGAGATGGAAGACGGCAGCAACATCGCCTTCTTTGAATGCCCGCAAGACCCAGGCGAACCCTCGGGACGTGATCCGCAAACGCCCGGCTGGATCCAGCACTTTGCGTTTGAAGTGGCCGACATGGACACGCTGCTAAAAGCCAAACAAGACCTGGAGGCAAAAGGCCTGAGCGTGGTGGGTCCCACCAACCACGACGACTTCATCACCTCCATTTATTTCTTCGACCCCTCGGGCCACCGGCTGGAGCTGACCACTCGGACCTGTCTTGACCCGGTTCGTTTGAAAGCCTTTGAAGATGAAGCACCCCAGGTGTTGAACCTGTGGAACCAGACCCATGACTGGTCTCAGCGCGAGAAGGTCTTTGGTGCCAAGACCGGCTACGTTCGCCAGCCCTGAGGACGTCACGAATGACACACACCTCGGCGTCAACCGATCTGACCACGGATGTGCTGATCGTGGGCTATGGCCCTTCGGGTGCTACGTTGGCCAATCTGATGGGGCGGCGTGGTCACCGCGTGATCGTCATCGATCAGGCCGCAGCCATTTACGACAAGCCACGCGCCATCACCGCCGATCAGGAAGCCTTGCGGATTTTTCAAGAGATCGGTCTGGCTGACGAGATCACCGCCAGCACGTCGCCGCATCCCGGCACCAACTTCGTGGGGTTGAACGGCCAAGTTATCAAGCGCTTCTACCCAGCGCCACCGCCCAATCCGTTGGCCTGGGACCCGTCTTTCATGTTTGTGCAACCCGAGCTGGAAGCCACCTTGCGCCGGGGACTGGCACGCTGGCCCCAGGTGACGGCACTGACCGAGCACAAATACCTGGATTTGCAGCAAGACGCGGACGGCGTGACGGCCCGCGTGTTGCGGATGCGTGACGGGCGTGAATTGACCATCCGTGCCAACCACGTGGTGGCGGCTGATGGCGCCACCAGCAGCTTGCGCAAGCAACTGGGTTCACCCATTGAAGACCTGGCCTTTGATGAGTGGTGGATTGTGGTGGACGCTTGGATTCGCGGTCCGGTGGAATTGCCAGAGCGCTGCGTGCAATATTGCCGCCCCGCACGTCCCGGCACTTACATCCAGGGTCCGGGCACGCTGCGTCGCTGGGAAATGAAGTTGATGCCGGGGGAAACACCGCAAGACTTTCAAACGCATGAAGCGGTGTGGAAAGTGCTGGGCGAGTTTGTCGACACCCAGCACCTGGAACATTGCCGCACCGCCGTCTACCGCTTCCATGCGCTGGTGGTGCAGGAATGGCGTGCGGGCCGCGTGTTCCTGATGGGCGACGCCGCTCACCAGATGCCTCCTTTCCTGGGGCAAGGCCTGGGGGCCGGTGTCCGTGACGCCTACAACCTGGCCTGGAAGCTGGACGCGGTGATGCGCGGACAAGCACCCGATGCGCTGCTGGACACCTACTGCGAGGAGCGCAAGCGCCATGTGCGCACCGTGGTGGCGCACGCCAAAGCCTTTGGCCTCATCATTGGCGAACTGGATGTGGACCGCGCGCGCGAGCGCGATGCGCAACTGGAAGCCGAGTTGCTCTCCGGTCGAGCCATCACGGTGCGACAAAAATTCATCCCGGGACTGGAGACCGGCTTGCTGCATCGCACGGAAGACAACGCCCTGGCGCCCGGTGCAGGCGAGTTGTGCATTCAACCCTGGGTGCGCGCCACATCGCAGGCCCCCTGGCAACGCCTGGATGATGTGACCGGTGCGTGCTTCACGCTGATCACCACTTCACCCGAGTTGCTCTCATCACTCACCCCTGCGCTGCGCGCGCTGTGGCAACGCCTGGGCGGTCGTCTGGTGTTGCTGGGCAGTGCACCTCATGCCAGCACACCGCCAGACGTCTGCGTCCTCACGGAGCAAGATGGCCTGATGCAGCAGTGGCTGCAGAGCCTGAACGCCCAGGCGGTCATTGCCCGCCCCGATCACTATGTGTATGGCGTGGCCGCCACCCTGGAGGCCCTGAACCAGATGATTGAAGAACTCGGAAACGAATTAGGAAACGCATGATGCTGAAACAACAAGTCGCGCTCGTCACCGGAGGCAGCAATGGCATTGGCGCCGCCACCGTTCGCCTGCTGGCCGAACAAGGCGCCACCGTGGTGGTGGGCTACCACCAAGGCCGTGATCGTGCCGAGGCCCTCATCAACACTTTGCCGGGCACGGGTCATCTGGCGCTGCAAGTGCCTCTGGAAGACTTTGCCGCCCACACACACATCGCTCAGGAACTGACCCAGCGTCTGGGACAACTCAACATTCTGGTGAACTCCGCAGGCTATACCCGCCGCATCCCGCATGGTGACCTGGAGGCTCTCTCGCCTGAATTTTTCACGCAGATGCTGAGCGCCAACGCAGGCGGCACCTACTCGCTCACGCGCGCGCTCGTCCCCTTGCTCAAGGCCAGTGGCCAGGGCCTGGTGGTGAACGTGTCTTCCGTCGCAGCCTTCACCGGCTCGGGCAGCAACATTGCGTATTGCGCGGCCAAGGCGGCCATTGACACGGTGACGCTGTCACTCGCCCGCGTGCTGGGCCCCGAAGTACGCTTGCTCAGTGTGTCGCCAGCCTCGGTGGACACGGGGTTTGTGGAAGGTCGCAGCCGCGCAGAGATCGAGAAGAAAGCGCTGCAGTCGCCGCTGGGTCGCGTGGTCACGCCGGAAGACGTGGCGCGCGCTGTGCTGGCCTGCGCCACCCATCTCAAAACCGCCACCGGCACCCGCATCGTGATCGATGGCGGCGCCACGCTCTAAGCACAGGAGATTGCTCATGAAGATCAACCGTCGTTCCCTGCTGGCCTGGCTCACTGCCGCTGTCTCCCCCTTGGCACTGGCACAAAGCTGGCCCGGCAAGCCCGTTCAACTGGTGCATGGCTTTGGCGCTGGCGGCAATGCCGACGTGATTGCCCGACTGGTGGCGCAAAAGCTGCAAGACGCGCTGGACAAACCCGTGGTGGTGGAAATCAAGAGTGGTGCGGGTGGCATGATTGCCACCAACGCCGTGGCCAAGGCTGAACCCGATGGCCATACCCTGGTGATGCTCACAGGTGCGCACACGGTGTCCGCCGCCATGCGCAAGACCTTGCCCTATGACCCGGTCAAGGACTTCGCGTTCATCTCCACCGTCACCAGTTTTCCGTTCGTCATCGCCGTGCGCGCAGACCATCCGGCCAAAACCCTGGCCGACCTGATCCAGATGGCCAAGGCCAGCAGCGGCAAGATCAGCTACAGCTCGGTGGGTGTGGGCTCCACCCAGCATCTGGTGGGTGAGTTGCTGGCCGGCACCGCTGGCGTGCAGTTGCTGCACATCCCGTATCGAGGCGGCGGCGCACCAGTGCAGTCCGTGATGGCCGGTGAAGTGGACATCCTGGTGGACACCCCCACCGTGGCCCTGCCCCATCTGCAAGGCGGCAAACTGCGTGCGCTGGGTGTCACCAGCGCCGCTGTCTGGCCCACCTTGCCTGGTGTGGTGCCCGTGGCCCAGACCCTGCCCGGGTTTGAAGTGCATTCATGGCTGGGCCTGGCTGCACCGGCGGGCACCCCGGCCGCCATCATCCAGCGCTTGAACAAGGACGTTCAGCAATTGTTGCAACGTCCCGAGGTCATCAAATCTCTGAACCAGTCTGGCAGCGCACCCTCCTACAGCACCTCACAAGACATGCAGGAAATGGTGCAGACGGACATTGCGCGCTGGCGCAGCGTGATTGCGCGCCGCGGCATTCAACTGGAGAACTGAACGCCCGGGCCCGGCTGGCCGCCCGGTGGCGTTTCAGCGCAGCTTGGCATTCAAGGCGTCCAGTGCCGAACGGCCTGGACACAGCTCACTCACGCCCAGCGTGTTGAGGGGACGATGCGTGGTGTTGTGAGCGGCGTGCACGTCCAACGCCTGGCCATCCACATAGAGCAGACCGGTGACAATCTCACCGGCTTCATAACGCTCCTGCATGTAACGCAAGGCGTCAAAGCGGCGTGACGCATCGTAACCCTCATGCAGCTTGCGCAGACGCAGCGTGGAGCCGTCATGCTGTTCCACCTCGGTCACTTCACCCGGTGCGTATTGCGCGGTGATCTCACTGTGCTTGGGCACAAAGTCAAGACGGCTCACGGCCTCGGCATGATCGCGCACATAGTCGTAGCTCTTGGTGGAACCCGCGTGGTTATTGAAGGTCACGCAGGGGCTGATCACGTCGATGAACGCCGCACCACCGTGGCTCATGGCGCCCTTGATCAAGGGCACCAGTTGTTCCTTGTCGCCAGAGAAGCCACGTGCCACGTAGGTGGCGCCCATCTGCAAGGCCAGCCCCACCAGGTCAACCGCGTTGTCGTTGTTGATCTGCCCCTTCTTGCTCTTGGAGCCACGGTCGGAGGTGGCGGAGAACTGGCCCTTGGTGAGACCATACACGCCGTTGTTTTCCACGATGTACACCATGCGCACACCCCGGCGCATGATGTTGGCAAACTGGCCCAACCCAATCGATGCCGAGTCGCCGTCGCCCGATACGCCCAGGTACAACAATTCCCGATTGGCCAGGTTGGCACCCGTGAGCACCGAGGGCATGCGGCCATGCACCGTGTTGAAACCATGTGAAGCGCCCAGAAAATAATCCGGTGTTTTAGAGCTGCAACCAATGCCCGAGAGCTTGGCCACACGGTGCGGCTCCACATCCATCTCCCAACAGGCCTGCACGATGGCCGCCGAGATGGAGTCATGACCACAACCCGCGCACAGGGTGGAAATCCGGCCCTCATAGTCGCGACGTGTGTAACCCACCTTGTTCACACCCAGGGTGGGGTGATGCAAGCTTGGTTTGGCAATCCAGGTCATGCGGACTCCTTCGCCATCTGGCGGTTGTGTTGGGAGGTCGACCCCAGGCGCTTGAGCATGGCGTCCATGATGAAGCGCGCTGTGATGGGGGTGCCGTCATAGTGCAGCACTTTCACCAGGTGTGCCGGGTCGAGTTCGAATTCATTGACCAGCAGGGACTGCATCTGGCCATCGCGGTTTTGCTCCACCACAAACACCTGCTCATGGGACTCAATGAACGCCTTCACCGAGTCCGGGAACGGATAGGCCCGCAAGCGCAACCCATCCGCATGCACGCCCTGTGCGCTCAGCAATGCCAGCGCCTCGTCCATGGCCGAGCTGGTGGAGCCAAAGTACAGCACACCCACCTGGGTGGGGTGCGCAGCTTTGTGCAGCACAGGCGCCGGCACCAGGTTGGCCGCGGTCTGGAACTTGCGCATCAGGCGTTCCATGTTGTAGATGTAATCCACCCCTTTTTCAGAGTAGCGGGCGTAGGGATCACGCGTCGTGCCACGGGTGAAGAAGCTGCCCTTGGTGGGGTGCGTGCCCGGATAAGTGCGCCAGGGAATGCCGTCGCCATCCACGTCTTTGTATCGGCCAAAGTCTTTGCCGGACTCCAGCTCGTCATGCGTCATCACCTTGCCGCGGTCATAGCTGCGGCTGTCATCCCAGACAAAGGGTTTGCTCAAGCGCTGGTTCATGCCGATGTCCAAATCGGTCATCACGAAGATGGGCGTTTGCAAGCGATCAGCCAGGTCCAGCGCGGTGGCACTGAATTCAAAACACTCATACGGGTCTTCGGGCAGCAGCATGACATGCTTGGTGTCTCCGTGTGAGGCATAGGCACAGGCCAGCAAGTCCGATTGCTGGGTGCGCGTGGGCATGCCGGTGGAGGGACCACCGCGCTGCACATCGATGATGGTCACCGGAATTTCAGCAAAGTAGGCCAGGCCGATGAATTCCGTCATGAGCGAAATGCCGGGACCCGAGGTGGCCGTGAAGGCGCGAGCCCCATTCCACCCGGCCCCCACCACCATGCCGATGGACGCCAGTTCGTCCTCTGCTTGAATGATGGCGAATCGCTTCTGCCCAGTGGTGGGGTCAACGCGGTATTTCTCGCAGTATTTCTGAAACGCCTCCGCCACTGAGGAAGATGGCGTGATGGGATACCAGGCCGCCACCGTGGCGCCGCCATACACGCACCCCAGCGCGGCGGCGCTGTTGCCATCGGTGAAGATGCGTTCGCCCACGTTGTCGGCGCGACGCACTTGCAGCCCCAGGGGCTGGATCTGGTGCGCAGCAATCCAGTCACGTCCCAGCTGGAGGGCGTTCATGTTCGATTGCAACAAGCCCTCCTTGCCACGGTACTGCTCCGAGAACAGTTGCTCGAACACGTTGGCGTCCACCCCCAACAGTGCCGACAAAGCGCCGACATAGATGATGTTCTTGAACAGTTGTCGCTGGCGCGGTTCCGAGTACTGACTGTTGCAGATCTGGGTCAGCGGCACGCCCACCACGTGAATGTCTTCACGGAATTTGCTGGCCGGCATGGGGCGTGTCGAGTCGTAGAACAAGTAGCCCCCCGGCTCGATCTCGGCCACGTCCGCGTCCCAGGTCTGCGGGTTCATGGCCACCATCATGTCGATGCCGCCACGGCGACCCAGCCAGCCGCGCTCACTGATGCGCATTTCGTACCAGGTGGGCATGCCCTGGATGTTGCTGGGGAAGATGTTGCGCGGGCTCACCGGCACGCCCATGCGCAAAATGGCCTTGGCAAACAACTCGTTGGCGGAAGCCGACCCCGAGCCGTTGACGTTGGCAAACTTGATCACAAATTCATTGATGGACTCAAGGCGTTTCATGCATGCTCCCGGGATGCGTCATCAAGGGCCACCACCAGGGTTTGCCCGCCGGCCTTGGCCGTATCCAGTCTGGACTTGAGCATGTCCCACGCACCGGTGGGACAGCGTTCGGCACACAGGCCGCAGTGCAGGCACACGTCCTCGTCCTTCAGCATGATGCGTCCCGAGCGCAAGGCGGGCGAGGCATACAGCGCCTGGTCTTTGTTCAAGGCCGGCGCCTTCAGGTGCTGACGCACCACCGATTCATCGTCGTTGCTGGTGATGGTGAGCGAATCCATGGGGCAGATATCCACACAGGCATCGCACTCGATGCAGGTCTTGTCGTTGAAGACCGTCTGCACATCGCAATTCAGGCAGCGATGGGCCTCCTTGAAGGCCGTGGCCGCATCAAAGCCCAGTTCCACCTCCACCCGGATACTGGCCAGCGCCACCTCCGCTTTGGCCCAGGGCACCTGGGAGCGCGCCATGTTGGAGACGTCGTTGTCATAACTCCATTCGTGAATGCCCATCTTCTGCGACAGCATCTGCACGTTGGGCGCGGGACGCGCTTTCACGTCCTTGCCTGAGAGGAACAGGTCGATGGACACCGCCGCCTCATGACCATGGGCCACCGCGGTGATGATGTTCTTGGGGCCGAAGGCCGCGTCGCCGCCAAAGAACACCTGGGGCAAGGTGGACTGATGCGTCACCGCATCCAGCACCGGCAGACCCCATTGGTCGAAGTCCAGGCCACAGTCTTTCTCGATCCAGGGGAATGCGTTTTCCTGACCAATCGCCACCAGCACGGTGTCGCACGGGAAAAATGCAGGGGGAGCGCCCGTGGGCTTGAGGGTGCGTTTGCCGTTGGCGTCGTACACGGCCTCGACGATCTCGAACTCCATGCCCACCAGCTTGCCGCCTTCCACCACACAGCGCTTCGGTACGTGGTAGTTGACGATGGGGATGCCCTCATGCATGGCGTCCTCTTTTTCCCAGGGCGAGGCCTTCATCTCCTCAAAGCCACTGCGCACAATCACCTTGACATCCTCCGCGCCGAGGCGTCGGGCGGAGCGACAGCAGTCCATGGCGGTGTTGCCGCCCCCCAGCACAATCACCTGCTTGCCCACCGACTGCACATGGCCAAAAGACACCGAGGCCAGCCAGTTGATGCCGATGTGGATCTGCGCGCTGGCTTCCTGTCGACCTGGCACGTCCAGGTCACGGCCCAGCGGTGCCCCCGTGCCCACAAACACGGCATCGTAGTTCTGCGCCAGCAACTCACGCATGGAGTGGATGCGCGCGTTGGCCTGGAACTTCACACCCAGGTTCAGGATGTAACCGCACTCCTCGTCGATGACTTCCTCGGGCAAGCGGAAACGGGGGATCTGGGAGCGAATGAAGCCGCCCGGCTTGCTTTCACCATCAAACACCGTGACCTCATAGCCCAGCGGGGCCAGGTCACGCGCCACGGTGAGGGAAGCAGGGCCGGCGCCCACGCAGGCCACACGCTTGCCATTGAAGGGGGCAGGCTTGGGCAAGCGCGCCTGAATCGAGTCCTTGTGATCGGCGGCATAGCGCTTGAGCCGACAAATGGCGACGGGCTCGGGCTGGGGTTTGTTGCTCTCCTCCACCCGACCGCGTCTGCAGGCGGGTTCACAAGGGCGGTCACAGGTGCGGCCCAGCACGCCTGGAAACACGTTGGAGACCCAGTTGATCAGGTAGGCCTCCGTGTGCTGGCCTTGGCCGATAAGTCGAATGTATTCAGGAACCGGTGTGTGCGCAGGGCAAGCCCATTGGCAATCGACGACACGGTGGTAATAGTCTGGGTGTCCGACATCGGTGGGATTCAAGATGGGTCTCCGTCTTTATAAAGCAGTCCCGACTGCCGGGAGCGTTCTAGCACAATCAACTGACGAAAGCCAATAGAGACTGTTAACTATCTGACAAGGGTCAAATTTGAGAAACGTCGATCGCTCAACAATCGGGCTGTCTATTTTTCAAAGTAACGATTCATCCACTATCCCTTGTACGAGGTGTCCCATGGCAAGCAATGACGTCACACAGGTTTTCGAATTTCTGGATGCCACCCACGCGGCCCTGAGCGGTCATTTGGCCCAACTGATGGGCATGGCGGCGCAGTTTCAAAACGGGACGCTCAACCCGGCCCAGGTGAAGGCGCTGCGCGTCATTTGCAATTTTTTTGACAAGGAAGCGCGCCAGCATCATTTGGACGAGGAGCTCCACATCTTCCCGCCGCTCATGCAAAGCCGCGACGAGACCTTGCGTCACACGGTCAAGCAATTGCAGCAGGACCACGGCTGGTTGGAAGAGAATTGGATGGAGCTGCATCCCCTGATTGAGCAAGCCATGCAGGGCAACAGCTACATCTGGGAAGAACTGGACCATGCCATGCAAGTGTTCCATGCGCTTTATCAGGACCACATGGTGCTGGAAGAGCGCATTGCCTACCCCGGCGCCAAGGCACAGGCCGTGAAATGGGATGGCGAAGGGATTGGCCGTGAAATGGCCAGTCGCCGCAAGCTGCGAAAAGCGGCACTCTGAGATGCCAGGCAGAATGTGTGCAACATCTTCTGCCACCATGACGTCCTCACCTCTCACGCCCCCTCCTCTCGCGTCCCTGAGCGTTGCCTTGCTGCAAATGCGCTCAGGCACCTCGGCGTCCGCCAATGTCGAGACGGTTCGCCAAGCCGTCGCCACCGCCGCAGGCTCGGGCGTACGTCTGCTGGTTACCCCGGAAATGACCACGGTGCTGGACCGCCGTCCCGGTTACTTGTTGGCCGGCGCCAGCGCGCAGGAAGACGACCCGTCCATTCGGGCCTACTGTGACATGGCACGGCAGCATCAGTTGGACCTGTTGATTGGCTCCATGGCGGTGAAAGTGGCCCCGGATCGTCTGGCCAATCGCAGCCTGCTGATCAGCCGTGAAGGCGTGGTGGCGGCGCAATACGACAAGATCCATCTCTTTGACGCCGACCTGGGCGAAGGTCAGCGCTACGAGGAATCCGCCCGATTCAGTGCCGGGCAGCAAGCCGTGGTGGCCCGTTGTTCGTACTACAT
>VEQI01000238.1 GCA_018883305.1 Limnohabitans sp.
CCACCCCCACGGCACCCGCCTGGCGCAGGCGCGCCACCGCAGGCGCATCGGCGGTGGCCGCGGGCTCGCCCTCACAGACCACTGCGCCAGCGCGGGTGGTCTCGCCGGCCACATCGTACAAATCCTTGACGCTGACAGGCAGGCCGGCCAAGGGGCCCAGCGGCTCTCCTCGCTGACGACGCTGATCCTGTGCCTGGGCGTCTTGCAAGGCACGTTCTTCATACAGCCGGGTGAACACGTGCTGCGCGGCTGGCGCGCGGGCGGCTTGCAGCACACGTTGCACATTCTCCAGAGCACTGGGTTGCGGAGCGGTGAAAACAGAGGTCATGGTGTTCAGTCAATGAGGCGCCAAAGCGGCAATGGTACGATGCCGCGCCATGCGATGGGTGGTTTGTTTACTTTGGATGAGTCTGTGGGTTGGCACAGTCGCACAGGCGGGTTGGTGGCCTTGGTCATCCGACGGCCCGACCTTGCATGAGACACCCCTGAGCCGACCAGAGTTGGCACAGCTCAAATATGACGTGGGTTGGTTGCCCAACGCCCCCGATGAGTTGCTGATCGATGTGGGCAACCGCCTGCCCGGCCCACTGGTCTGCCGTGGACTGAGCGTACAACGCAAGGACGACACCCTGGCCCAAGTGCCATTGCAGCCCCCCGTATACATCCCAGTGGGCGCTTCGCGTCGTCTGTCCGCCCCGGGCGTGACCAAGGCCCAGCTCAAGCAGTGGTCGGTCAGCTGCGCCTGCTTCAAGCGCCAAGGCGGCAAGGTGTGTGAAACCATGCCGTCCTGATCAGGCCAGCAGGCGCTGATGTATTTCGTGTGGCGGCAACACCGTCAGCGGCAGCGGCTCGCCGTTGGGAATGCCCACTTGCGTGGCATTGAGCAGCATGGACACCATCACATAGGTGCCCGACAACACCACCAGGTCGATCACTTGTTGCTCTCCCATGGACGCAATGGCCCGAGCCCACACGTCATCGGACACCCGGTGGTTCAGCGACAACTGCACGCAGAAGTCATAAACCAGCGCCTCATCCGGCTGCATGCCGTCGGGTCGACGGCATTCACGCAAGCCGGCCATCACGCCGTCTGACAAGCCCGCCTTGCGGGCGATGCGCTCATGCGCCCACCATTCGTACTGGGCATTGGAGATGCGGGCCTGGATGAGAATGGCAAACTCGTTCAGGCGCTTGGGCACGGACGTGTTGAAGCGAAGATAGTCCAGCAAGTCCAGCGTGCGCTGGGCCATCACCGGGCTGCGCATCAAGGCGTTGTAGGGTCCACCCAGGCCGGCGCTGGAGATGCGCAGGATGTAGTCGGCCATGGGGCGCACTTCTGGGCTCAGGTCCTCATAGGCAATTTGTGTGAAACGTTCTGTCATGGCGTGCTTTCGTGAAGGTACTCAGGGAACTGGGTAATGAGCACCCGGCCTCAAACGCCGGGACGTCGGCCGTCAAAGGCATCTTGCAACAATTGGCGGATCGCCGCATGCTCCAGGGCCCGGGGGTTGCTGTACTGGTTTTGCATGGCCAGCTCGCAGGCGCGATCCAGATCGCTGGCCTTCATGCCCAGCTCACGCAGGGACACGGGTGCGCCATGCCGCTGCGCCAGATCGAATGCGCCTTGCGCGGCCGTGGCACTGCCCATCGCACGCGCCAGACGGGCCATGGCTTGTGGAGCAGCCGGTGTGTTGTAAGCCAGGGCCTGCGGCAACACCACCGTGTGGGTCTCTGCGTGCGGCAAATTGAAGCTGCCCCCCAGTGTGTGACAAAGCTTATGGTGCAACGACATGGCCACATGTCCCAACACCTTGCCACACAGCCAGGCGCCGTACAGGGCATCGGTGCGAGCGGTCATATCCTGCGCGTTCTGACACAGGCGCGGCAGGGCCGAGGCAATGGCAGCCACGCCGGCTTCAGCCATCAAGCTCATGATGGGGTTGCCATCGGGCGCGTACAGGCCTTCTGCCGCATGGGCTACGGCGTTCATGCAACTGGTCACTGACAAATTCACCGGCAGCGTGAGCGTGAGGGTCGGGTCATAAAGCACCGTACGCGGCAACACACGCGGATCGCGCCCGGTCTTTTTCATGCCGTCTTCGGTGATGCCGAAAATGGTGGTCATCTCCGAGCCTGCGTAGGTGGTGGGAATGGCAATGATGGGCAGCCCCGAATCCAGGGCAATTGCCTTGCCCAGGCCAATGGTGGAGCCACCGCCCACGGCCACGGCCACGTCGGCCCCCAGCTCGGCGGCACGTGCGCGTGCGGCCCGCGCGGTTTCGATGGGCACATGCATCACAGCCTGATCGAAGATGCCCGCTGAACGCTCGCCCAACTGGCGAGACACCCGCTCAGCCACCTCGCGTTGCTCCGGCGTGCACAGCACCAACGCACGCTTGGCACCCAGGGCCTTCACCTCGTCGCCCAAGGTGCTGAGACACCCCTCGCCAAACACCACACGGCCCGGCAGCGAATAAAACGCGAAGGCTTGATCGGTGGGAAGTTTCATATCGGTCATGGAAAGAACTCTTCAGAAAGATGAAAAAAACGCGGGATCACTTCCAGCGTTCAGGCTCGACGTACACGCTGCCGCGCTCGCTGCTGAGGGTCAGCGCGCCCTCTTGCACCGTGGCTTGCAGCTGCATGCTGCGCTCGGCCAGACGGCTCAAGGATTCTCCCGCCGGCACTGGCAAATGCCAGACCGACAAGCGGTCCAGTCGCATCACCTTGGATTGCAGGTTGCGCCACCAGATGGGCGAGCTGGACTGGTAGGCGTACACCACCACCTCGTCGGCCTGGCTGCAAGCTCGTGTGAGCGGTTTGTCTTCCGGCTGCCCCACTTCCACCCACAGGCGCTTGCGGCCGGTGAAGTCGGTGAGCGACATATCCGGATCATCCGGGTCGGACAAGCCGGCACCAAAGGCCAGGCGGCCATCGCCCTGGCAGCGGTCTTGCAGGGCATGGGCGGACAAGGCCATCGCCGCCAGGCGAATCATCATGCGCTCATCGGTTTCGCTGGGGTGACGGGCCAGGGTGAGCGAGAGGTCTTGGTAAAAACCATGATCGATATCGGCCACTTGAAGAACGGCTTTGTAGATGGTGGATTTCAGGGCCATGAAGAGAACAAATAAAAGAAACAGCCGGGCGATCAGCCACGGTGCGTGTCATCGGCATCTTGCTGTTGGCGCCGACGTCGACGCATCGGGGTGCCCATGATGTACAGCACCACGGACAGTGGCAGCACACCATACAGCACAAAGGTGATCACGGCACCCAGCACACTGCCTTGCGAATGCGTGGCTTCGGCCACGGCCATCATCAACACCACGTAGAGCCAGCCAATAGCCACCAGGTACATGATGGCTCAGCTCAAGTCGATCACGATGTTGCCCATGGCCTGCCCGGCCTCGACCACCTCATGTGCCCGAACGATCTCGGACAGCGGGAAACGCTGCGCCACGGCGTGCTGCAAGCGCCGCTCGCGCAGCAAGGTGGTGATCTGGGCCAGCGTGCGTGCACGGTCCGCTGGCGTGAGGTCATAGACCAGGAAGAAGCGCAAATCGAACGAGCCCCACAGCAGCGGGCGGAAGGTCACCGCCACCTCGGTGCTCACGTTGGAGCCATAACACACCAACACACCATGACGGCGCAACACGCCTTGGGGCAACCAGCCCGCGGTGGTGGAGAAATCCATGTCGATGATGACATCCACACCCCGTCCGTCGGTCAAGGCCTTGACGCGGTCCACCACCGATTCGGTCTTGTAATTCACCAGTTCATCGGCACCCGCGGCACGGGCATGCGCAGCACGCGCCGCGTTGCCCACGGTGCCAATGACGCGTGCGCCAGCCAGTTTGGCCATTTGCGTCACGTAATGACCCACCGCAGCGCCCGCGCCAATGACCAGCACGGTGCGTCCCGCCAGGTCGCCGGCCAGGTTGATAGCCTGCTGGGCGGTGAGTGCGGGAATGCCCAGGCACGCCGCTTCTGCATCGCTGGTGCCCTCAGGCAGCAACACCGCCTGCTCTGACGCCAGCACGATGAACTGGCTGGCCGTGCCAAGGGGACGTTGCCACTGACCGTTCCAGATCCAAACCCGTTCGCCCACCCGAGCGGCCGCCACACCGGGGCCCACGGCCGTGATCACACCAGCCCCATCGCTGTGCGGCACGATCAGTGGCGCATCCACCGGCCGAGTGCGCCGGGACTTCACGTCCGAGGGGTTCACCCCCGAGGTGGACAGTCGCACGCACACCTCGCCCGGACCAGGTGCGGGCAGGTCCAGTTCACCAATTTCAAGCACATCACGCGCCTCGCCGTTGCGGCGATACCAGGCAGCCAGGGTTTTCATTCACGCATCTCCAAATGGCAACAGGGGCTCGGCCCGGATTGAGCCAAATCTCGCGCTGCCTGCCAAGCCCCTGCGGGACAGGGGGCACGCCATTATGATGGGCATGTCGATGCTTCTGCCCTACCCCGGATGAATCCCTCCACCCTGTTGGCCCATCATGACGAAGGCCGGCTCTGGCCTCAGCCCGCTTCTGCCGCGCCAGGATTTGATTCGGCGCAGGCCTATCAACTGGCCTTGGCCGTGCGTGCCCTGCGCGTACAACGGGGGGAGCAACCGCGAGGCTTCAAAATTGGCTTCACGAACCGAAGCATTTGGCCGCTGTATCAGGTGTTTGCGCCCATCTGGGGCACAGTCTGGAACACCACGCTACAACTGTGTGACGGCACGGGTCGCCTGGACCTGGACCACACCTGCCAGCCCCGGCTGGAACCCGAGGTGGTCTTTGGCCTGGCACACACGCCCCCGCCACAAGCCGATCTGCAAGCCTTGTTCGAGTCCATCGACTGGGTCGCCCCCGGCTTTGAGGTGGTGCAGTCCCATCTGCCTGACTGGAAATTTCAGGCCAGTGACACCATGGCAGACAGCGGACTGCACGCCCGATTGCTGGTGGGCCAGCGCGTCCCCGTGCGCTCGGTGGCCCCATCCGCTGCGGCGCTGGATGCCCTGCTGGCGGGCATGACCATGCGGCTGTTGCAAGACAGCACAGAAATGGCCAGGGGCCATGGCGCATTGGTGCTCGACAGCCCACTGCGCGCCCTGCACCACTTCATGCAGGAACTGCGTGCCTGCCCAGGCGCGCCTGACCTCCAGGCTGGTGACGTCATCACCACGGGCACCTGGACCGATGCCTTCCCGATAGCCTCGGGTCAGCATTGGACGGCAGACTTCCCTGTACCGTTGTCGGCCTTGCATCTGCAGCTGGATTGACCCACATCGACCAGAGCATTCGCCTAGCCCGCCACCCTCGTTGGATTTCCAAGGACCCCTGATGCGCACCAATCCCTACAACCTCGACCTGGATCAGAACCCTGCCAATCATGTGGCACTCTCGCCCCTGAGCTACCTGGAGCGCGCCGCATTGGTCTACCCGGACCGCAACGCCCTGGTCTATGGAACACGCCGCCAGACCTGGGCCGA
>VEQI01000239.1 GCA_018883305.1 Limnohabitans sp.
GCCCTCGAACGCATGAACAACAACGGCCCCTGGACGGTGCCTGAAGGCATGCGTAAAACCAATGCCCAATTCATCCTCAGCGGTGGCGGACCCAGGAAGGGCTGGTCGACCAGCCTGTCTGCCTACACAGCTCATTGGCACGCTACGGACCAGATCCCGCAACGCCTGCTGGAGACGGACAGGGGGCAGGTGGGGGCGTTGGGACTTTTTGATTCAATGGATCCGACCGATGGCGCAACGACGCGTCGTGTCAGTCTTTCCGGGCATTGGCATCGAGCGACCGATCATGCCTTGACGCGGGTGGAGTGGTATGCCATTCAATACGACCTGCAGCTGTATTCCAATTTCACTTACAGCCTGAACCGACGCAGTGATCAATTTGCCCAGACGGACAACCGGACCGTTCTGGGGGGCAAGGCCACACAAGCTTGGTTCATCGAAATGCGTGATGGACGCAGCATGCAAAACACACTGGGTGTGCAGTGGCGCCAGGACCGCATGATGGTGGGCTTGCAAGATACAGTGTGGCGCCAAGTCCAGTCGGTGGTTCGGCAAGATGATGTTCAGCAGACACTGACCGGCGTTTATGGTGAAAGCGACATGGGCTGGGTCGAGGGTCTCAGGACGGTGGCAGGCTTACGTGCAGACCAGTTCAGTGCGCGCGTGAATAGCCAGGTGCAAGCACAAAATTCGGGTTCGTCCAGTGCGGCGCAGCTTTCTCCCAAGTTGTCTGTCATTCTGGGGCCCTGGATGAAGACCGAGTGGTTTGTGAATGCAGGTCGGGGTTTCCACAGCAATGACGCCCGAGGAACCACGGCCCGCGTGGATCCTCGAACGGGCTTGCCGGTGCAGGCCGTCCCGGGTCTGGTCAGTGCCAGAGGCCAAGAGCTGGGGGTGAAGTCTCAATGGATTCCACAATGGCAAAGCACGCTCAGCCTATGGCGTCTGGACTTCGACTCCGAACTGGTTTACGTGGGGGACACTGGCAACACGGTGGCTGGTCGGGCCAGTCGTCGCACCGGCTTGGAATGGAGCAACCACTGGACACCGGGCAAGCATGTGGTCATGGATGCCAACCTGGCCTGGACACGGCCTCGATATACCGACATAGCCCCTTCAGGGGATGCGATTGCCAATGCCATGCAACGGGTGGCCAACTGGACCCTGGCACTGAAAAATGTGGGGCAGTGGTCAGGGGCGCTGGGGATTCGTTCGCTGGGTTCAGCGCCGCTCAACACCAATGACACGGTTCGTTCAGCGTCCAGCACCACGGCGAATCTGCGGGTGCAGCAACAGTGGGCAGATGACCTGACATGGGCGCTGGATGTCTTGAACCTGACGGATCGCAAGAACAATGACATCAGTTACTACTACACCTCCCGAGTGGGTTCGGAGCCGCCGGCAGGTGTGAGTGATCTGCACATACATCCCGCAGAACCACGGACCTTCCGATTCACGGTCAGCAAACGCTTATGACAGCACACACCACCTTTGAGGCGTTACGCCTGCCGCAGTACCGGCGAATGATTCTGGGCTTTTTGCTCACCATGATGGCGGACAACGTGGAGCATGTGGTCAGCTACTGGGTGATGTTCCAGAAGTTTGATTCGCCTGTGCTGGGCGGCTTTGCCGTGGTGTCGCACTGGGTACCGTTCCTGGTGTTTTCATTGCCTGCGGGTGCCCTGGCCGATCGGTACGACCCCCGGCGGTTGATACAGGTGGGTATGGTCATGTTCATGGCGTGTTCCGCCGGTTGGGCCTATTTGTTCATGACCGATACCCTGGAAGTTTGGTCGGCCATGACCCTGCTGGTGATCCATGGTCTGTCGGGCGTGTTCTGGAACGTGGCGACCCAGATCATTCTGTATGACCTGGTGGACAAAGCGGTATTGCCCAGTGCCGTGAGAACCCTAGCCACGGCACGCTATGTCGGGCTGATCGTGGGGCCAGGTGTGGGCGCAGGCCTGATGTTGTGGCTGGGACCCGAATACAGCTTGCTGTTCAACTGCCTGTTTTACTTGCCCAATCTGATTTGGCTGATCCATGCGCCGTGTGGTCCCCAGTTTCGACCGCCGCACATGTCGCCTCCTGCCAGGCCCTTCAGAGGCTTGCATGATCTGTTCCACACCATGGCCGAGGTGAGGAAGAACAAAGAGGTTTTGTTGCTGCTGTTGCTGGCCGGTGGGGCGTCCTGGTTTGTTTCAAACAGCTACCAGGCACAAATGCCTTCTTACGCCCATGACTTGGGGCATGGCGACCCTGGCATGACCTACAGCCTGCTGCTGGCGGCAGATGCCCTGGGCGCCTTGTGTGCTGGCTTGTTGTGGGAATACCTGGGACAGCGCAGTCAACCCACCTCACGCAAGGCCATGACCTTTGCGCTCATCTGGGCCGCTTCTCTGGCCCTGTTTGCGCTGTCCAGCAGTTATGTGCTGTCGCTGGGAGTTTTGTTTGTGGCCGGTTTTGCCGAACTCACCTTCAACGCCACCGCGCAGACCATTGTGCAATTGAAAGCCCCGCTGGAGATCCGTGGTCGCGTCATCGGCTTGTTCAACATGGCTGCGCTGGGTTTGCGTTTTGGCTCAGGGATCACGGTGGGCCTGCTGGGCGGTGCCATCGGCAACCATTGGTCGCTGTTTGTCGCCTGTGCCGGATTCGCTGTGTTTCTGGCTGTGCTGCAAGTGAGGTTGGGGCGGCGGGCTGCGTGATTTTGGCAGCAAGTGTCTCGGGTTGGCGCGGGGCTACAACACCGATCAAACCGTGGCTGTAGTCAGCAGTCCGCGCTTTTCAATGAACGCCACCACGGTGGCCAAGCCTTCCAGGGTTTTCAAGTTCGTCATGACCCAGGGGCGTGACTGCGCATCGGGGCGCATGCGCTGCGTGTCTTGGCGCATGATCTCCAGATTGGCGCCGACGTGCGGTGCCAGATCGGTCTTGTTGATCACGAACAAATCGCTTTTGGTAATGCCTGGTCCACCCTTTCGTGGAATTTTTTCTCCGGCAGCCACGTCAATGACGTAGATGGTGAGGTCGGATAGTTCAGGGCTGAATGTGGCAGCCAGGTTGTCACCGCCACTTTCAATGAAGACGATATCAGCCTCGGGAAACTGATCAAGCATGCGATCAATCGCCTCCAGGTTGATGGAGGCATCCTCTCGAATGGCTGTGTGTGGACATCCGCCTGTTTCCACGCCCATGATGCGCTCGGGCGGCAAGGCGCCGCTGACGGTGAGCAGTCGCTGGTCCTCTTTGGTGTAGATGTCGTTGGTGATGGCAATGAGGTCCCAGCGCTCGCGCATGTGCTTGCACAGCATCTCCAGCAGCGTGGTCTTGCCGGAGCCTACCGGTCCGCCAATGCCCACGCGCAGAGGCGGCAGTTTCTTGGTGCGACGGGGGATGTGGTGAAGGGCTGTCATGAGCGGAACAATCGTGAGTATTGTGTTTCGTGTCTGGCCGAGAGAATAGCCAGCATGGGGTTGAATGCTTGACGTGTGTCATCGGTGCAGGCCATTGCCATCGCCACCGCTTCAGGAATGTGCTTGGCCAACGCGGCCAGCATTCGCTGGCCGCTGTTTTGCCCCAGTGGAACGGCCTTCAGGGCAGCCTGTGTCATGTTTTCAGCCCAGCCAAAGGCATAGGCTTGGAGCGCTTGTGGCACGGGGGCATTCGTGCAGGAGAGCGCCAGTGCAAACGTGACGGGGTAAGTGATGGGCAGTTGAGCCAACACCTGCAACGCGGAGTCGCTGGCCCAATGCAGGTTGCGTAGCCAGTCTTGGAGAGAGCGTCCCATTTGCTGCGTCTGCAAACGCATTTCTGCGCTTTCCCGCGTGGACAGCACCCAGGTTCCCAGTTGATGCAGGCGCGGATGATCCAAGGTATGCCAGGCAGGAATCGCCTGGGCCATCACCGCCATGTCACTGCGCGCCTGGGTCAGCAAGAGCTGGTCGATCAACCATTGGGTGCAGCTGCGCTCATCCACGACCAGCCGATGATCAATCGCGGATTCCAGGCCCTCAGAATAGGAAAATCCGCCCACGGGCAAGGCTGGCGATGCCAGCCAAAGCAGTGGCAGCAATCCGTCGGGATGGCCCATGACTGGTTCAGTGTCCATGTGAATGATCATGTGCATGGGCGTGTGCATGGGCGTGTGCATGGCCATGCGTATGCCCCAACATGGCATTGTCACCATAAGCCCCCCCTTCGGGCTCAAAGGGGGCCTGGATCTCCTCCACAATCATGTGCATGGACCGCAGCATGTCGGCCAGCACGTGATCAGGCTCAAGCTTCAAGTGGTCGGTTTGCAGTTCGATGGGGACATGACGATTACCCAGGTGATAGGCCGCTCGCATCAAGTCGAATGGCGTTCCGTGCTCTGGACAATGGGTCACGCGCATCACTGCTTGTGGTGCCGCTTGCACACGAATCAACGAGCCGTCCTCGGCCACCAACACATCGCCTCCACGCACCACCGTGCCACGGGGTAAAAAGACCCCCAACGCACGTGACTGGCTGTCCAAGGCATCGAAACGGCTTTTCTGCCGGGTATCCCAGTCCAGGGTCACGACAGCGGCTCGGTTGAGCAGAACCCGAGCCAGTCCTTGGCCTTGAGGCATGCGTTTGGAACAGATCAGCATCAGAACAGAAAGTAACGTTGGGTCATGGGAAGTTGGGCGGCAGGTTCGCAGGTCAGCAACTGGCCGTCGGCGCGCACCACATAAGTTTGTGCATCCACTTCCATGTGGGGCGCGTAATGATTGTGGATCATGTCGCGCTTGCCCACTGAGCGGATATTTTTGACAGTGGCCGTGCGTTTGAGCAGACGGTATCGATCAGCCACGCCGGCTTGCATCCCGGCTTGGGACAGAAACGTCAGTGAGCATTGCGCCAGCGCAGTGCCAAAGCTGCCAAACATGGGCCGATAGTGAACCGGCTGAGGCGTGGGGATGGACGCGTTGGGGTCCCCCATCGCAGCCAGCGCGATCATGCCGCCTTTGAGAATGCAGGAGGGTTTGACACCAAAGAACGATGGCCGCCAGATCACCAGGTCAGCCCATTTGCCCACCTCCACGCTGCCCACCTCATGGCTGATGCCGTGCGCGATGGCGGGGTTGATGGTGTATTTGGCAAGATAGCGCTTGACGCGGGCGTTGTCATGACGATCGGTGTCACCGGGCAAGGGACCTCGTTGCAGCTTCATTTTGTGGGCGGTCTGCCAGGTGCGCAGAATAACTTCACCCACCCGACCCATGGCCTGGCTGTCACTGCTCATCATGCTGATGGCGCCCAGGTCATGCAGAATGTCTTCGGCGGCAATGGTTTCGCGGCGGATACGGCTTTCCGCAAAAGCCAGATCCTCCGCAATGGCGGGGTCCAAATGGTGACAAACCATCAGCATGTCCACATGCTCATCCAGCGTATTGATGGTGTAGGGGCGTGTGGGGTTGGTGGATGAAGGCAATAC
>VEQI01000240.1 GCA_018883305.1 Limnohabitans sp.
GTGGTGCTTTGCCCCAGGTGCCCACCGTGGCCGAACTGGGTTATGCCGGCTTTGAGGCCAACACCTGGTTTGCCATGATGGCGCCCACGGGCACCCCCGCCGAGGTGCTGGATCGGCTCAACACGGAGGTGAACCGCATCCTGGCCAACAAGGCGTTGGTGGATGGGTTTGCCGCACAGTCGCTGGAGGCGGTTCGCATGGACCGTCCCACGCTGGACACCTACCTGGCGGCTGAAGCCAAAAAATGGGCTGCCGTGGTGCAGCAGACCGGCGCCAAGGTGGACTGACTTTTTTTTCACCCTTGTTTTCCCCTTGTGATTGTTTGAACCCTTCATGAAACTCATCAGCTATCAATTTCAAAACGCCGTGCATTACGGCATCCAGTTGGACCACGGCGTGGTGGATGTGCGGGCCTGCCTGCCAGACGCGCCGGCCTCCATCAATGATTTCGCCGCCTGGGTGGCGGATCATCCGGACTGGAAGGCCCGCTTGCAGTCGCGTGCAGCGGCCCAGACCGCCACGCCACTCAGCCAAGTCACGCTGTTGCCTTGTGTGCCCCGTCCCAGCAAGATCATCTGCCTGGGTGTGAACTACCACGACCATGCCGCCGAAGGTGGCAACAAGGTGGCCGATTACCCCACCATCTTTTTCCGTGGGCCGTCCTCGCTGGTGGCACATGAGGGCATCATTCCCATTCCCGCCGTCTCCACCGCCCTGGATTACGAAGCCGAGCTGGCGCTGGTGATTGGCCGCACGGCCCGCAACGTGAGTGAGGCAGATGCCTTGAACCACGTGTTTGCCTATGCCTGCTTCAACGATGGATCTTTCCGCGACTACCAGCGTAAGACCACGCAATGGACGGTGGGCAAGAACTTCGACGCCACCGGTGGCTTTGGTCCCTGGCTGGTGCCTGCCGATGAACTGCCCGCCGGCTGCAAGGGACTGCACATCGAGTCACGTCTGAACGGCCAGGTGATGCAAAGCGCCTCCACCACCGACATGGTGTTTCATGTGGCGCCCACCATCGCCATGATGTCTGCCTGCATGACCCTGGAGCCGGGCGACGTGATTGTCATGGGTACGCCGGCAGGGGTGGGCTATGCCCGCAAGCCACCCGTGTGGATGCGTGATGGCGACATCATCGAGATTGAGGTGGAGGGGGTTGGCGTGTTGCGCAACCACGTGCGCAACGCCAGCTGATGTCAGCGAATGCCCGTCCAGCACACGCCCTGAGGGCGTGAGGCTGATCCTGACAAGACTTAGACCGGACGATCGCCCTTGAGTGTGATGCGGTGCATCACGCGCCTGAACCCATGGTAGTCATTGACCGGGTTGTGCATGGCGCAGCGGTTGTCCCAGAAGGCCAGTGAACTCGGCTGCCAGACAAACCGGCAAGTGAATTCGGGCTTGACCTGGTGCTGAAACAGGAATTGCAGCAGGGGCGCGCTTTCTTCATCCGTCATGCCTTCAATGCCAGCCGTGTGCGCGGTGTTGACATACAAGGACGGGCGGCCAGTTTCCGGGTGGGTGCGCATGATGGGATGAACCGCGTTCAGCTGCGTGGGTGCGCCGTCCTTGGCATCGGTTTTCAGCCGGTCTTCGCGGGTTTTGCTGACATCCGCTTTGGCAGAGCTGCTGATGCCCTTGAGCGGGCGCAGCATGTTCTTCATGGTGTCGGACAGCGTGTCCCAGGCCATGTACTGGTTGGCAAACATGGTGTCGCCGCCGTAAGGCGGAATCTCGCGGGCCAGCAACATGGAGCCCATGGGTGGTTCTTGCAGATAGGTGGTGTCGGAGTGCCACACGCCGCCAAAGTTGGAGCGCTCATGCTCCAGCTTCTTGACCTCAATGATGTTGGGGAAACCTTCCAGTCCTTTCACGAACGGGTATTCCACCGGCTGCCCCATGGCCTCGGCAAAGCGCATGTATTGCTCATGGCTGAGGTCCTGGTTGCGGAAAAAAATGACCAGGTGATCCAGCAGTGCCTGACGAATGGCTGCTGCCAGGTCGTTGGAGATGGGCGCGCGCAAGTCAACGCCCTGAATTTCGGCGCCCAGCGCGCCTGCGATTGGTTGAACTTTCATGGGGTCGCCCTTGCAAATCTCACCAGCGCATTCTGGCATGGCGCCACGTTCGCGACAGTCGCCTTTGTTTGCGTGGCGGGCCAGCGACGTCAGACGGGCTGACATGTTGTAACCTTCGCATTTTTTGCCAGAGGCATGATCATGATCAAGCGGTCGATGCGAATTCGGGTGTGGGGAATGTGTTCACTCATGGGGGCCATGATGGCTGCATGGGTGGGGCTGGCGGCATCTGCCCAAGCGCAGGACTTTCCCTCGCGCCCCGTCAAAATCGTGGTGCCACAAACGCCCGGGGGCGCCTCGGATGCGTTGGCGCGCATCGTGGGACAAAAGCTCAGCGAGAAGTGGCAGCAACCCGTGGTGGTGGAGAACCGTCCTGGTGCTGGCGGGAATGTGGGCATGGAGTTTGTGGCACAGGCACCGGCCGACGGCTACACACTGCTGATGAGCTACGTCGGCTCTCATGCCATCAACGCGTCTCTCTACAAGAAGCTGCCCTTTGATCCCGAGCGCGATTTCGCGCCGGTGGCCACCCTGGCCACTTTGCCTTTCGTGCTGGTAGCCAAGCCCGATGCCCCGTTCAAGACGGTGCGTGAGTTGGTGGAGCAGGGTCGCCGCCAGAGCCTTACGTTTGGTTCGGCAGGAAATGGCTCCGTGAATCACCTGCTGGGCGTGATGTTCAACGCCGCCACGGGTACCAAGCTGGAGCACATTCCTTACCGAGGCGCCGCGCCAGCGATGCAGGACTTGATGAGCGGCCAGATTTCCCTGGTGTTCACCAGCCTGCCGTCAGTGGCGGGCTCCATTCGTAACGGTAGCTTGCGTGGCATTGCAGTGACCAGCGCCCAGCGTTCCAATACCTTTGCCCAGATTCCCACCATTGCAGAGGCCGGATTCAAGGACTTTGATGTCTCACCCTGGTTTGGTCTGTTTGCACCAGCCAAAACGCCAGCCGCCGTGGTGCGCCGCATGAACCTGGATATTCAGGAGGTGCTCAAGAACCGTGAGGTGATTGAGAAATTCCAGGCCCAGGGCGCCGATCCGCTGATCACCCAGCCACCCGAGTTCGCGGCCATCTTGAAATCCGACCTGGCCAAGTGGAGCGAGGTGGTGAAGGCCTCGGGTGCTCAGATCGATTGACCAGTGCGCGCTTGCCCAGGCGCGCACTGCCGATGGTTTGTCCTAGCGCCTGCATCTCGGGGGTGATGCGGCAAAACACATCGTGGCCGATGCCCTGTTTGACAAAGAACGGCGTTTGATCGGAGCGCTTTTTGAAGTGCTGGATCAGATGATGTTCAATTTGCCGATAACTCACCAGGCCTGATTTGCGTTGCACCACCGCATCCAGCCAGGCCAGTGTGAAGTCGCTGCCAAACAGGCGGGCGTAAGACGACTGCTCGCGCGTGCAAGAGCACATGCTGATGAAGGACTCCAGCCGGCTGCGTTCCAGGGCTTGCTGAAAGGCTGGGGAAGGCGACTTGATGTAGGGCGCCCCGGATTGGCAGGCGTCAATGACCTTGACCACCACGCGCGGACTCACCAGGCGCAACAGATGATCCACTTCCTGGTTGCTGAGCGAGGTGGATTCGGGCAGTTGCGGGGCGTAGTCACTGCCGCAATAGCGGGCGTCGCCACAGTACAGGCCATGACCGGTGAAGTACCAGAAGACCTCATCGATGAGTTGGTCTTGATGGCGTTGTGCCCAGTCATGCATGGCCATGCGGATGTCCGCAGTGTGAGGGCTTTGGTCCAGGACCAGGATTTCTTCGTACTTGCCGGTCAGCTGCAGCAGTTGCTGCATGTATTGCCCATCGAGCTTGCACCCGGGCAATGCGCTGGCGGTTTGGTAGTCGGAGACGGAAACGATGACGGCTAGATTCATGAACACCTCGATAAGAAGTTGCGACTCAAGGGCCGGTCAAGACCCCTGACAGCCATGACACAGGCTGTGCTTTCAGCTTATCGTCGAGCGCCGTTTTCAGGGTGTGATGCAGTGCCCATGCGCGTGGGCAATGGTTGCCTTGGCTAGGCCTTGACAAAGCTCAGGCAATGTCGATCTGGTGAAAATCAAACTGTTGCCGGGCGCGGTCGGAAAAGAAGCAGCGCAGCGTTTCGCGCACGGTGCGAAAAGCAATGTCGTCCCAGGGAATCTCACTTTCGCGGAACAGCCGAACTTCTTGCGTTTCGTGGCCGGGGTCGAAGGTCTCGCTGAGCAAGCGGGCGCGAAAGAAAAAATGCACCTGGCCCACACGCACCACGTTCATCAGGGTGAACAGGTCCAGCATTTCAATCTGTGCGCCGGCTTCTTCCTGGGTTTCACGCAGCGCACCTTCGGCCACGGTTTCACCCAGTTCCATGAAACCCGCTGGCAGGGTCCATTTGCCTTTGCGCGGTTCAATGTTGCGCAGGCACAGCAGGACGCGATCATCGATGAAGGGCAGGGTGCCCACCACGTTGAGCGGATTCTCGTAGTGAACCACGTGGCAAGCGGGACAGACGGCGCGCTCACGGGTGTCGCCATCATCGGGGAGCCGATATTGAACCGCGGCCCCACAGGCCTTGCAATGCCGGATGGCGCCGCGGTGCAACATGATGGACGCAGCCTTTACTTGCCGTGCTTGGCAATCAGGGCCTTGGCCGTGTCCAGCAACTTGTTGCCGTCAAAGCCACGCTTGTTCATGTCGGCCACCCACTCGTCGTCGATCTGGCTGGAGCGCTTGACGAAGTCAGCGGCATCGGCGGGCGTGATCTGATAGATGGTGTTGCCACGGTCGACGGCGGACTTGCGGCCCACGGCGTCGTTGCCTTGCTGCACCTTGCCCAGCCAGGCCGAGGCAGCCATGCCGGAGTTGTTGTCGATCACCTTCTTCAGGTCCGGCGCCAGGCCTTCGTAGCGGGCCTTGTTCATGGCCATCACGAAGGTGGTGGTGTACAGGGCCGGTGCGTTGGAGGGGAACTCGCTGTGGAACTTGGTGAGCTCATGGACCTTGACCGAAGGCACCACTTCCCAGGGAATGGCGCAACCCACGATGGTGCCTTTGGACAGCGCATCCGGAATGCCGGGCAGCGGCATGCCCACGGGGGTGGCGCCCAAGGAGGCCAGCAGTTTGGTGGACTGGCGCGTGGGGCCGCGCATCTTCAGGCCGCGCAGGTCGGCGGCCGTCTTGATTTGCTTGTCGATGGTGTGGAACATGCCGGGGCCGTGCACGTGCAGGGCAATGACATGGGTGTCCTTGAATTCATCGGGGGCAACCGTCTGCACGTATTCCCAGTAGGCCTTGGAAGTGGCCTCGGCATTGTTCATCATGAACGGCAGCTCGAACACCTCGATGCGCGGGAAGCGGCCGGCCGTGTTGCCCGGCAGGGTCCACACC
>VEQI01000009.1 GCA_018883305.1 Limnohabitans sp.
TGCAACTCCAGTGTGCGGGGATTGTAGACCTGTACCATGCCAGTGCCCCGGTAGCCGTGCTGCACCGATTCCATGGGTGGACGCTCACATCCACTGAGCAACAGCAGCAGTCCGCCAATGAGCAGGGCAAGCCCGCGTCGTGAAATTTCAACGTATCGACTCATGGCTTGACTCCCATGGAGAGGCTTGGGTCCACCACCGTGGGAAATACTTCGGGGTAGGGCGGAACGACACCGTGTTTCATGGCCCACAAATACCAGTTGTCCACCACGGTGCCTGTCAACAAGATGCCTATGCCGCCCGTCAAAGGGCACAGCACTGCAAACCACCAGGCCCATCGGTGGATGGATTCCATGGTGGCGTTAAAGCCCATGGTCCAGCGCCAGAAGAGGGCGGCACGCTCGGAGGCCGTCCCACGGTCGGTGATTTGTTCGAGCTCTCGCTCGCCGCCGTAATGGGTGACTGCCAGAATGGTGGCGCCGTGCATCGCGAAGAGAAGTGCTGACCCATACAGGAACACAATCGATAGCGCATGGAATGGGTTGTAGAACAAATTCCCATAGCGCAAGGAGAAGGCAGCGGTCCAATCTAAATGGGGAAAGATGCCATAGGGGACAGCCTCACCCCAGGAGCCCATCAGAATGGGGCGGAAAAGACCCAGGACCAAGAAGAGCCAAATCGCCGCTGCAAACGCCCAAGCGATATGTGTGCCCAAGCCTAACTCGCGGGCGCGTCGATAGGTGCGTGCCCACCAAAGAAAGAGTGACGAAGTCAGGAAGAACCCGGTGATCAACCACCAACCGCCCTGGTTGAGAGGCGGCATTTGAAGTCCGTAACTGGGCGGCGGTGGTTCCAGTGCCAACCAAAACAATTGGCGGACAAACTGAATGGGATCGTAGTTCACCGAAGCCAGCATGTTCATGCCAATGATGGTGAAGGCAATCAATCCACAGATCAACGAAGCCAGACCCAGACTGCCCAGATAAATCGGGCCTAGCTGTGCGTTACCGAATTTGCCCAGCCAATAGTTGTGCTCAGGGGGATCGAGGCTGCGGGGGCTATTGCCATGCCCGAGCTCAACGCCTGAATGACCCGGTGCTTGCACCGTCACCGTGGTAAAGAGATTTTGATACTGCGCCATGCTCAACTCCTAACGCTCAACGCCAGATCGGCATGTTTAGCCACCAGCCCCACCACTCAGGCCAGCCTCTGCTCCAGAAGGGACCCGAAATCACGATGCACAAGGCGCTGAACAACACGGCAGCCAGTGCGAGGAAAAGACCTAATCGGTGAATGCCCAAGGTGCCAATCGAATAGCCAATCGTGTCGCGGAAGAACGTGTCTTCATGCTCTGGAGTCTTCACGACATCGCCGGATTTCGGGTTGGTGGCCGACAGAATCAAACCGCCATGCAACGAAAGTGCAAAGGTGGTGGCAAAGAAAAAACTCACCGCCAGCATGTGAGCCGGGTTGTAATGAAAATGCAGGTACTGGTAACCCACGTTGGAGACCCAGTCGAGGTGGCTGTAGATGCCGTAGGGGAAACCATGCCCCCAAGCGCCCATCAGCACGGGTCGAATCACCACCAGCGTCACATACGCCAGAATGGCCACGCTGAACGCTGCGGGAACGTGATAGCCCATGCCCAGCTTGCGACAAATTTCCACTTCACGAAGGGCCCATGAGCCAAAGGCTCCAATGGCGCACACGGTGATCAACTGCCACAGGCCGCCCTCCAGCAGGGGCGCAAATCGAAGGCCATAGGATAAATCGGGCGGTGCAATGCTGATTTGCCACAAGTTCCAGGTCGGACCCATGGCAGCACCCCACAAAATCAAGGCGGTGCCCAGTGCGGCAAAGAAGATGGTGGTGACGCCGAAAAATCCGACATAGAAAGGTCCAACCCAAAAGTCGAACAAATCTCCGCCCAGCAGCGTGCCTCCGCGCACTCTGTATTTCTTTTCAAAACTGAGCATGGCCATGACAGGCTCCTTCGGACTGGGAAAAGACCGCGATAAATTCAATAAAAGTTGCAGACACTGTGCTGAATCACGTCCAGAGACAGCATCTGCAGGGGAACATCAATCAGGATTTCGCCGCTGGCACTGCTGCGGGCATGGGCGAGTTTTGCGCCGATGCTGCAGCAGGCTTTTTGGCGCCGTCGAGCCAATTGAATTTGTTGGTGCTCAACAGAATGAGGTGAATCATTGCTGCAAGACCAAACAGGAAAATCCCCTGAACCACCATGGCTCTGAGAGGATCGAAAAGTCGCCAGATACGCCACATAATGTTTCTCCTAAATGATGTGGGACATGAAGGTGTAAACCGCTGCCTTCACCCCGGCAAAGACGTTGGTCATGTTTTCTGCCCCGGGCAACCAGCTTCTCCAGTGCACGCCAACCAGCTGGCCTAGCAATGCCACTATGAAAAACACGGCGAAGCACGGAACAAAAATCAAAACAAACGTCAGCTTGTCGTCCTTTTCAGGGGTCTTTTCCGGAAAAAAGGGGATATCAGCCATAGGAATACTCCGTGTTGAAACGCGAACCTGCCTTAGAACCAGGGCCGCCATGCCCAGACCAGGATGTGAGCGATCACAGCAACTGCTGTAAAAGCCACAGTACCCTGCATCCAGTAATGGTGGAACTCCTGAGCCTCCTCGTCGGTCAGCCCGGATATGGAAGTCCGATTCGACATACGAATGCTCCTTTACAAAATGACCTTGCGGCCAACCCTGCGCACAGCCCGCGCAGCCTGGGCAGCCACGACAGATTGCCGCGACATGGGGTGATGAACAGTCCGCGTGGGCGCACCATTCAGCATCAGTTGTTGTTCATCCAAGGTCAGCACCAACTTCATGCGGGCTCTCCCAATCCAAGGGTCTGTCCCGCAGCTTGCACATGACATTCGTGGACTTCGTCTTCACCCGCCTCGCGCGCCACGCGCTCGGCTTGATCTCGTAAGCGCTTGGCGGCCGAAATCTGCACCAGGACCGGCTGGTGTTCAATCAGTTCACGCAATTTGGCGTGAGCCTGGTCATGCCAGGCGGTACTGGGTTCCACCACCCCACGTGCAGGTGTGGCTTCCACGCGATCCATGTCGGTGCCCAGGGGAAGGATGTGAAACAGGGCGTCAAACAGAGCGTTGCAGACTTCCTGAATCAGGTAGGTGGCGCCGCTGTACCCCATGAATGGTGTGCCGGTGTGTCGGCGAATGATCGCACCCGGAAACGAAGCTGGAATGTAGGTCGCACGCATCGGCCCTGACGAAGAAAGTTCGCTCAGGTACATGCGCTCGTTGTAGCTGCCAAACAGGATCAGAGGTGTTTGCTGACGAACCAGCTCGCGCACCTGCGCGTTGTCGGTCTTGACACCAGCCTGGCGGGATACACTGAATTTGCAAGGCAATCCCATTTCAGTTTCGAGAAAGTGACGCAACCCGCGCGCATAGGTCTCGTTGGCCACCACGGCAAAACTGGCCGTGGCGAAAAAGTCTTGCGTGACCGAACGCCATAAATCCCACAACGGTTTCAAAGTGGTGTGGCGTTCTTTCTCAATGAAGGGCTCTGGATCCAGGTGAAGCAATTCACCCAGCTTGCGCAGGAATTGCGTGGTGCTGTGCAAGCCGATGGGCGCTTGCAGGTAGGGGCGATCCAGTGCCTCACACAGCATGCGTCCGAATTCACGGTACATGCAGATGTTGACATCTGCTTCCACCAAGCGAGAGACATCCGCCAGGTGACTGCCCAGCGGGAACACCATGTTGATGTCGGCACCGATGCCTTGCACCAGTCGGCGAATTTCTGCCAAGTCGCTAGCAGAGTTGAAGGTCCCATAGGAGGGGCCGATGATGTTGACGCGAGGCTTCTCGCCTGCTGGACGCTCGGCAAACGGCCGACGAGCCGGCACCTTGCGCAAACCGTACTCGCTCCATAGCCAGTACATGGCCCGATTAGCGCACTGCCATTGATCTTCATCGATGGTGCGTGGCAAGAAACGCTGAATGTTGGTGCCTTCTGGCGTCACCCCGCCGCCAATCATTTCTGCAATGGAGCCGGTGACCACCACGGAGGGCAATTCGGGGTCCAAGGTCGCGTGCGCACGCTTCATGGCGCCCTCTGTCCCTTCGCGCCCGAGTTGCTCTTCTGCGAGTCCGGTCACCACAATCGGCAATTCATGCGGTGGCAAGGCGTCGGTGTAGTGCAACACCGATGTCACGGGCAGGTTTTCGCATCCCACCGGGCCGTCGATCACCACTTGCAGGCCTTTGATCGCCGTGAATACATACACGGCACCCCAGTAGCCTCCTGCGCGATCATGGTCGAGTATCAGCATCAGCCCATCTCCTCGGCTTTGCGCTTTTTCAACTGTTTGTCCAGTTGTCGACGCGTTTCCGCCTTGAATTCAGGCCGATCGAGGGGCACGCCCTCCCAGACGCCAGCGGCATGCCCGGCGCCGACTTCGCCAAAAAAGGATTTCATGGCATCGAAGCGAGACTTGTTGCCCATGGCGGCCTGGATGACCTGGACCAAGGACCCTGCGCCTGCCACCCCCATGAGCGGACGAGCCGAGATCAGGTTTGTGAAGTACAGGGCTGGAATACACAGTTGCTTGGCTTTTTGAACGATTGGCGTGGTTCCAATGGCCAGGTCGGGCTTGAAGGCGTGGACCGCTGCCATGTCCTGTTCCAAAGAGGCCCGGAATTGCACCTCGACACCTTGCTGTCTCAACCAGTCGGCGTCTTCTTGATTCCAGCGTGTGGCAGGGCAGGCGGAACCGACGTAGGGCACTTCTGCGCCGCACTCCACCAGCAGCCGTGCCACCAGCAATTCGGAGCCCTCATAGCCACTCAAGGTGATGCGACCATGGAGGGATAGTCGAGCCATCATGTCCCGCATGCCGTGCAGGGCTTGGTTGCGTGCTTGATCAATCAGTTCGGTTGGAACGCCGCACGCATCCCCCACGCGTTGTAGCCATGCCTGTGTGCCATGGAGTCCTACCGGTGCAGATCCCACCACGGGTCGTCCGGCGGCTTCAAATTCGCGGACACTGGCAGTGTAGAAGGGGTGGATGGCTGCGACCGCCGCACAATCGAGCGCGGCATACAGTTCGCGCCATTCTCGAGTGGGAACTGAGGGTCCCACGGCCAGGCCCATGGGGGCAATCAATTGGCCGATGATGACCGGGTCAGCCGGGAACATTTCGCCAAGCAGGGTGATGGTGGGTTTGCTCTGACGGCCACCGCGCGGTGCAGCAACAGGTCCTTGCTGAACCTCGGTACGGGCATAACGCAACATTGCACCGGCCAGCACATCCTTGGCTTCTGCATGCGTGGGGACGCCAAATCCGGGGACATCGATGCCGATGACCCGTACCCCCTGAATTTCCTTGGGTAGCAGTTGCAGGGGGACACCGCTGGCGGTGGGAACGCACAGGTTGATGACCACAATGGCATCGAGTTCGGCGGGATTCGCCTGCGAGTGAACAGCCTCGCGGATATCCTCGAACAACTTTCCGGTCACCAGGGTCTCAGAGTTGAACGGGACATATCCCACGCTTCGGCGCGCACCGTAAAAATGCGAGGTGAAGGTGAGACCATAGACGCAACATGCCGACCCCGACAAAATCGTGGCCGTGCGTCGCATGCGAAGCCCTACGCGTAGCGACCCGAAAGCGGGACACATGCTTTGTGGTTGATCGTGCGGCCCCGTCCCTTCAAGGCGAGGGTAATCGACCGCGTATTGCTGCAAGGTGTCTGATTTGCCTGCGGCCTTGGCAGCAGCCAGTAGCTGTTCGCCCCCCGCATGACAACCCATCCCATCGCCTTCGAGCGACGTGGTCTGGATGGGGATGATGCGGGTGGTGTCCATCGCGTTCACGCAGCGTCGTAGATCACTTCAAGTGAGGGTTTCACCAGCTCGTGGCGTCCCATCATGTCGAAGGTGGTTGCGGGTTCGAGCACCACGTGACGCCCAACGGTGTCTGCACTGAACAGGCCGAGCAACTGATCCTGCGTTTGTGGCGTGGGGCGAACGGGTGGCGCCAGTCCCACATTCGTCGCCAATTGCTCAAACAGGGGGCCCCAGGTGCCGCCGGGCTTGCCAATGATTTCGTAGCTCGCGCTCTTGCGGCGGATATCCTCATGCGCTGGAATGGACGCCAGCACTGGGATCCCCGCATGGTTTGCAAATGCCTGCGCCTCACCCGTGCCATCGTCTTTGTTGATGACCATGCCGGCCACCCCCACATTGCCACCGAGTTTGCGAAAGTATTCAACGGCTGAACACACATTGTTCGCCACGTACAGGGACTGCAGGTCGTTGCTGCCGACCACAATCACTTTTTGGCACATGTCGCGCGCAATGGGCAAGCCAAAGCCACCACACACCACATCGCCCAGGAAGTCCAGCAACACGTAATCAAAGCCCCAGTCATGAAAGCCCAGTTTTTCCAGGGTTTCAAAGCCGTGAATGATGCCGCGTCCGCCACAGCCGCGGCCCACCTCGGGCCCGCCCAATTCCATGGCAAACACACCATCCCGCTTGAAGCACACATCGCTGATGCTGACGGCCTCGCCAGCCAGTTTTTTACGCGAGGACGTTTCAATGATGGTGGGACAGGCTTTGCCACCAAACAGCAGACTGGTGGTGTCGCTCTTGGGATCGCAACCGATCAGCAACACCTTTTTTCCTTGCTGTGCCATCATGTAGCTCAAGTTGGCCAGCGTGAAACTTTTGCCGATGCCCCCTTTGCCATAGATGGCAATGATCTGGGTTTCCTTGGTGGGTTCGGCTGTGCTCACAGGGGCCGGCGGCTCAGAGGCCTCTTGACGTAAACGTTCCACGAACTGAACGGGCTGAATAGTCACCGGTGGGGGATTCATGTTCATGCGTTGGCACTCCAATCCAGGATCATCTTCAGACAATGTGCGTCACCAAACGCCACCTCATACGCTTGTTCGGCTTGAGAGGGACGCTGTTGGTGGGTGATCAAACCGTCAAGGCACACGCGACCGGTGTGAACCAATTCGGTCACGGCCAGCAGATCGGGCCGCTTCCACTCCGCTGCCGTGCGAATCTGTGCTTCTCGCATGAAGGCAGGCGCATAGGCAAAACCAAGATCATTCTTGTAAAAGCCGGCCAATACGACTTCACCACCCGGGCGTAATCGCTGGATCAGCGTGTCCAGAATGGCGGAGTCCCCGCTGACGTCATAGATCGCTCGGTAGTCACGTCGAGGGTCGTCATCGGGATGAATCACGGTGTAGCCTTGCGCGCCTGATTGCCGGTGCGGTGCGGTTTCCCAGACGGTGGGCGCGGGCTCACCTGCCGCCACCGTTAACCTCGCCAGTAACCGACCCATGACACCGTGTCCCACGATCAGCTCAGGGGCTTGAATGCGCTCTCGTTGCCCGCCGCCCGCGACCGCGTGATAGGCTGTGGCGGCCAACGCCAGAAGTACCGCCTGCGGCCCCAGCGAATCCTGGATCGCAACGGTTCGCGACTCGGGCACGACCAAGCGAGAGGCGGCGCCACCAAACAGGCTGCGAACACCTTCAAAGCATTGAGCGCCCGGCACGAAGACTCGCTGTCCGGGCTGCAGCTTGGTGTCATCACCGCTGCGGACCACACGTCCGACCGTTTCGTAGCCCGGGACCAAGGGGTAACCCATGCCAGGGAATGCCGGCATGCTTCCGTCCCACAGCAATCGCTCCGTGCCTGTGCTGATGCCGCTGTACTCGACCTCCACCTCGATCTGACCCGGGCCGGGAGCCGCCAGCCCAAGCGTCTGCAACGACAGCTGCTGTGGCTGTTGAAAAACAATGGCTTGAGCGTTCATAAGGGTGTATTGTTTTATTGACTTTGCCAAGTGTCAATAAAAGATGACATTTAATTTCGACAATTAGGGTAAACACCTGGTTTTTCGGCCAATCAGGATCTGGGTGTGCAACGGGATGTGGGTGGGAAGTGACTCCACCAGGCAGAAGCCGGCCTGTTCCATCAAGTTGCTCAATTCGTGACGTGATCGCAAACGACCAGAACCCATGGCCAGCAGGTAAAAGTGAAAATAGGCATCACCGTGGGCTTGCGACACATCGTCGTGAGCCATGGGCTCTGCAAGCAACAATGTCCCTCCGGCGGGGAGCGCTCGATGAATGGCCCGAAGCACCCGCAGCACGTCGTGATCCGGATGGTCATGCGCGATACGGATCAAGGTCACCAGGTCTGCGCCGCGGGGCAATTCATCGGCCAGAAAACTGCCCCCGGTGGATTGAATCCGGTGGGACAGTCCTTGCCGTTCCAGGCTGACTTGAGCCAACCGGGCGACGGGGGGCAGATCGAACAATTCCAGCTTCAAGTGTGGGGCATGCCTGGCCAGGCGCGCAAGAAAAGTGCCTTGACCGCCCCCGACGTCCAGCACTTGATGGTGGTCGGCAAAGCTGTAGGCCGCAAGAATTTCATCCACCACAAATGACTGTGAGGCGGACATCAGGGCCGAGTAGCGCGAGAACAACTCCTGATTTGTCTTCTGAATGTCGGTGGGTTTGTCTGTGGTGACATAGGGCCAATAACCCTGCATGTGCGGCATGGGGAGCTTGTCTTGCAGCAGTGCCACGGGATCGCTCAAGTCCTGATAGAGGGTGGCATGGTGCTCAATCATGGCCCGGATTCCGTCAAAAGCAGCCACCGGGGCTCCCAGTGGGCCGAGTCCGTAAAGCTGATCGCCACGCAGTGATAACAGCTTCAAGGCCACTGCAGAGTTCAACAGTCGCTGGAGTGCGCCTGCGTCTACCTGCGTTTGTGTCGCCAGCGCCGTCAGACTGAGCGGCTGGTCTCTGACATGGAGAAAGATGTTGAGCCGCACACAGGCAAGCAAGATTTGCGAGTAGACAAAACCCGCCATCAAATCGAACACCTGACGCGAGCGACGGCGCGTGACCCACCTGGTCAGAGGATTGCTCACACTCCAACGATAAAAGCGAGGACTGGTCAGACATCGATCCCACCAGCGGTCAATCGATTGACGCCAGGGCGCCCTCGTCCACCCGGGCGCATTTGAGTGAGCAATATCCAGGGATTTCATGTCGACATTAGCTCGAGAGGGCAAGCGAATGGGCAATCACCTGGCGCGGCACCAATCGCTCTGACTCCTTTTGCACCAGGATCTGCATGGAGTTCTGTCCAGGCCCCGCTGGAATGGACTCCACTGCGCGCTGAATCAATCGCTCAAAATATTTGATGGCCCCGGTCAGACCCAGTGCGGCAGTGGCACTCGGGCGTCCGTGCTGTGCATCTTGGCCAACCGGTTTCCCGAGTTGTTGTGCATCCCCCATGACATCATGAATATCGTCAGCGACTTGGTAGGCTTCACCCAATGCTTCGCCCAAACCACGCCAAGCCTGCGGATCTGCGCCACTGGCGATAGCGCCCGCACAGGTCGATGCAACGAACAGAGCCCCTGTTTTGGCCCGCTGATACTCGCCAAGATCCACACGTGATTCACACTCCCAGGCCTGCCCGGCCACAATGCCATTGGGCGCCCCCACACTGTCAGCCACCACCCGCATCAATTCCATGGATCGCTCGAGATGGATATGTTTGACGCGGACCAGACATAGAAACGCTTGAACAATCAAGGCATCGCCTGACAACAAAGCCAGTGGCTCACCATAGGCTTTGTGCACGGCCAACTGTCCACGTCTGGTGCTGGCATCGTCAAAGCAGGGCATGTCGTCGTGTACCAACGATGCGCAGTGCATCATCTCAATCGCCGCTGAAGCGGCGTCTGTCAGTTCGGGCGCGTCATCACCACAGGCCAGGGCGACGGCCATGCATAACTGCGGACGTATGCGAGCGCCGCCTGGAAAGACCGCATGGTGTATGGCCTTGATCAATTTGGGCGGTGCATTCGGGCTGTCGAGGTGTTCCAGATGGGTGGTGAGGGCTCGTTCAATCCGTGCAATCAGAGGCATATCGGCTCCTGGTGAGGTGTGTCAATTTATATTGACACTCATCGGAGTAAATATAAACATACAAATGGATTTGTCAACAGGGGTTGACGACATCAAGTCGCGGATGTCCCGTCGCATGGGGGAATGGAAAGGAGGGGTAGGGCGAGGAGCCGAGACCGGAGCTCCAAGAAAAGCTTCAGCAAGGGATGGGCGGAGGGCCGTCGGGGAAGGAATTCAGGCGGTCGGGCCCCGCTCTTGAGCCGACGGCCTGAGGCCATGCTCTTGCACCAATCGCCAGACGTGAGGGGGCACCATGTGCTTGACCCGTTGTCCCTGCTCCCGGCGTAAATGAATGACCGTTTCGGCCGCCTTCATCTGAACTCTGGCCCGCGCAAACTCCAGTCCCCGTGGGCCTACCCTGGGCATCATCCAGCTCACCAGGGGGCGAAGCCACTTGGGCATGCGTTGCAGCGGCAACCCGCCGGCCGATCGCTCCACATTGCGTATGAAGCCCCTCACCGCCCCCATGCGATCCCCGGCACTGGTGGGCGCGGCACTGCGAAGTGCGCTGCCCAGCAAGGAGACCAGCTGTTCACCCTGTTCATTTCGAACGATCAGCCACTGCTCCCCTCGGCCGCCCATGTAGCCCACGGTCAAATCACTCAACGAGTTGGTGTAATCCACGCAGGTACGGCAGGTAAGCGGAAAAAAGTCGGCAGGCAGCTCTGACAAAGGCAACTTCAGAAAGGGGATCCGCCGCACTTGGCCTTGGCGAGTCCGAATTTCAACGTGGTAATCGGCGCAGAATTCCAGGTAGGTCACGTCCTTCGGTTCGGGTGCCACCAGCGCTAAAAAATCGTGGAAACGTTCGGTGGTGGTGTTGTCCGAACAGGGAATGCCGATGACCACCAGTTTGGTCAGACCGTGCTCGCGCTCCCACTCGGGCTGTAAAGCCCGCGCGGCATAAACCTGACAAGGGATACCGATGAGCGCCAACCGATGCAAGCCTTGCTGCAGTGCGGGTTCTACCAAGGCCACCAAGGGGGCATAGCCCATGCGCATTCCTCGGCACTGCGACAAGTCGGAAGACTTGGTGACAATGACGGGTTTGGGCCGCCAGACATCGTCGGGGTCTGCTGTCATGGTGATCACGGCATCCACCTCCCCCGTGTCAAGCAAGCGCTCAGCCAATCGCGTGGTGATGCCGGTCCACTGAGCGCCTTCCAAAGCGGGCGTCAACGAAGCTTGCAACATCCTGCGGTGAGGACCAAAGAACACCTCATCATGCAGCTGCTGGTGATTGGCCTCAGGGATGCGCTGTCGACCGTGGATACGTTGTTCCAGTTGTCCGTAATCGGGTTGTATGAATTGGCAAGCACTGGCGCAACGCTTGGGATTGTTCGTACGCGAGACACCACAATCCGTGCATAAATGTCGGTGCGGTGCTGCAGGTAACTCCGGCGTCAACACGCTTGCTCTCCTGTTCCAATGCATCGGCGTGCGTGCTGGAACGCTGAACCTTTACGCCGGGCCATGTTCGTCCGGGGCTTTGTCTGAGGCCTGTTGGGCTTCACGCTTTTTCCGCTCCGCTTTGAGATCGCGAAATTGGTGCCATGCGAACAGAAAGACCAGGCCGAATACGCCCAATTCAATCCAAATACCCATCAACCATCTCCTCTTGTGGATCATCACTTGGATGTTGCGTGAGTTGTCAATCGCAGCTGACATTCCATGCCTTGTTGAAAGTGCTCATGTGTTTTGCTCGGGTACCTTGCAACGCCTGCATGAACTCGCTGAATGCTAGAGAATCCGTCCCGCCAATTCATTGGTTTATTTGGAGTCACTCATGAGCTTTCCCTTGCATGTTCAACCTGCTACTCGTCGTTGTTTCATGATGCAGGCCATCACGGTTGCCGGCACCGCGCTGTTGGTCAGCGAAGCCTCTGCCCAGGCGATGGTTGACGAGAAAGACCCTCAAGCAGCCGGTGTGGGATACAAAGCCGATGCCACCAAAGTGGACAAAGCCAAGGCGCCGAAATATGCCGCAGGGCAAAATTGCGGTAACTGCGCGCTGTACCAGGGCGGCAGCGCCGCCTCGGGCGGTTGTCCGATTTTTGCGGGCAAGCAAGTGTCTGCCAAAGGCTGGTGTACTGCCTACTCCAAAAAGGCCTGACACGTCAGACGGGCGCATGTCGTTGAGCCCTTGAGTATTGGTGGACGGTTTCGACCAGCGCTGCCACATGCTCGGGCGGTGTGTGCTGGCTGATGCCGTGCCCCAGGTTGAAGATGTGCGTGGGGCCGGTGGTGGTGGGGTCGGTGTGGGGCTTGCCAAAGCTCTCAAGCACCCCCCGCACTTGCTCGGCAATCTGAGCGGGCTGGGCAAATAACACCATGGGGTCGATGTTGCCCTGCAAGGCCTTGCCAGGGCCACCCACTTGTCCGCCAACCAAACGTCGGGCCTCACCGAGGTTGACGGTCCAGTCCAGGCCCAGCACTTCACAATCGAGCTGGGCCATCTGCTGCAACCACAGGCCGCCTCCCTTGGTGAACACAATCCGCGGGATGTCCACACCCGCATGCGCGCGCTTGAGTTGCTGCAGTACCCGCTGGGTGTAGGCGAGGCTGAAGGTCTGGAAGGCGCCGTCGGCCAGCACCCCGCCCCAGCTGTCGAACACCATCACCGCCTGAGCACCGGCTTCGATCTGTGCATTGAGATAGGCCGCCACGGCGTCGGCGTTGATGGTGAGCACCCGGTGCATCAGGTCGGGGCGGCTGTAGAGCATCTGCTTGACCAGACGGTAGTCGTCCGAACCGCCGCCCTCGACCATGTAGCAGGCCAAGGTCCAGGGGCTGCCCGAAAAACCGATCAGGGGAACGCGGCCGTTGAGTGCGTGACGAATGGCAGTGACAGCGTCAAAGACGTAGCGCAGCTTGTCCATGTCGGGCACGGCAAGGGCCTTGACGGCGGCTTCATCGCGCACCACATGGGCGAAGTGCGGGCCTTCGCCTTGGGCAAAACTCAGGCCCAAGCCCATGGCGTCGGGTACGGTGAGGATGTCGCTGAACAGGATGGCGGCATCCAGCGGGTAACGCGCCAGAGGTTGCAAGGTGACTTCGGTGGCGAAGTCCACGTTGGTGGCCAGGCCCATGAAGCTGCCGGCACGGGCGCGGGTGGCGCAGTATTCCGGCAGGTAACGACCGGCTTGGCGCATCAACCACAGCGGGGTATGGTCGGTGGCCTGACGCCAGCAGGCTTTGAGAAAGGTGTCGTTGAGCAGGGCAGCAAAGGTCATCGTGGTGGCCAGAGTCGAAGCGGACGGGAGTCTCAAATCTCGAATGTCCATTCAAATGGACGCGCATAGTGTCATCTCTAGTTGACATTTTGTCAAAGTTCGATAGATTGAGGGTCTGTCAGCTTCATCGGAAGGTCGACGATGAATGGTTTGCTCGACTGGGTCGACTCACCCCAGCGTCTTAAAAATCTTGAATTGGATCAACTGCAACCGCTAGCGGACCAGTTGCGGCAGTGCTTGCTCGAGTCGGTTGCGCGCTCCGGTGGGCATTTGAGTGCCAACCTCGGTACTGTCGAGTTAACGGTGGCCCTGCACTACGTGCTCAATACACCGGAGGACAGACTGATCTGGGACGTGGGGCATCAGGCTTATGTGCACAAGATGTTGACGGGGCGGCGGCAGGCGTTGTCCACCATTCGTCAATCGGGGGGGCTCAGCGGATTTCCCCGGCGTGAAGAAAGTTCCTACGACGCCTTCGGAACCGGTCATTCGTCGACCAGCATCTCGGCCGCTTTGGGTATGGCCCTGGCGGCCAAACAACAAGGCATTCCGCGCAAAACGGTTGCTGTGATTGGTGATGGCGCCATGACGGCGGGATTGGCGTATGAAGCCCTCAATCACGCCGGTGTCAGTGACTGCAATCTGCTCATCATTCTCAATGACAACGCGATGTCCATCAGTCCTCCTGTGGGCGCCCTGAATCGCTATCTGGCGGAATTGATGAATGGACGCTTTTATGCCGCGTTGCGCGCCATGGGGCGTGAAGTGGCCAAGGCCGCCCCCCCCCTGTTCGGGTTGGCGCGATGGATGGAGCAACAGGCCCAGTCAGTCTCGAACCCTGACACGATCTTTGAAAAGTTCGGAATTCACTACACAGGGCCTGTGGATGGACACGATCTGAAGACCTTGATACCCCAATTGCAGACGGCATTGGCCACGGCAGGACCTCAGCTGTTGCATGTGGTGACGCAAAAGGGCAAGGGGTATGCACAGGCAGAGCAAGATCCTGTGGCCTATCACGGTCCCAGCAAATTTGATCCCAACGTGGGACTGGTGTCGGGTTCGGCAGCCAGCCCGACAACGTTCACCCAGGTATTTGGCAACTGGTTGTGCGATATGGCCGCGCAGGACGATCGATTGGTGGCCATCACCCCGGCCATGCGGGAGGGGTCTGGTCTGACAGCCTTCAGTCGACAGTTTCCCGGTCGCTACCATGACGTGGGCATTGCGGAGCAACACGCCGTGACCATGGCGGCAGGTATGGCTTGTGAAGGGCTCAAGCCGGTGGTGGCCATTTACTCCACTTTTTTGCAGCGAGCCTACGACCAACTGATTCACGATGTGGCGTTGCAAAATTTGCCCGTGCTGTTTGCGCTGGATCGTGCTGGATTGGTGGGCGCAGATGGTCCCACCCACGCAGGCATGTTTGATATTCCCTTTGCCCGTTGTGTCCCTCATATGAGTGTGTTGTGCCCAGCCGATGAACAAGAATGTCGACAGATGTTGACCACGGCCTATCTTCAAAATCACCCAGTCAGCGTGCGGTATCCACGCGGCGCTGGTGTCGGTGTCAAGGTGGAGCGCGACCTCAAGCCGTTGACATGGGCGACAGCGCAGGTTCGCCGGCAGGGCAAGCGCATTGCCTTGTTGGCATTTGGCCCGCTCTTGTATGAAGCCTTGAAAGTGGGCGAGCAACTCAACCTCACCGTGGTGAACATGCGGTGGGTCAAGCCGCTTGACATGCTCACGCTGCAACAAGTGGCCCTGTCCCATGAGGGGATCGTGACTGTGGAGGATGGCAGCCGGATGGGCGGTGCCGGCACTGCAGTCATGGAGGCCTTGCAATCCCTGTCGATATCCATGCCTGTCTTGAACTTGGGATTTGACGATGCATTCACGGCGCATGGTGATCCGGGCAAACTCATGGCGCAGTATGGTTTGACGGCACCTGGGATTCAGACAGCTATCGAGGACAAATGGCCAGACCTGGCTGGCCATGCGTCCACCTTGGTTCCGTTGCGAAAGGCCAGTTGAATGTCAGTCTGGACCTTAGGCCTGAATCACAAGACAGCGCCCTTGGCGTTGCGGGAAAGATTTGCTTTTGCGACCGAGCAGATGGCGCAATCCATTCATCAGCTGCGAGGTCGATTTTCCTCGCACAAGGAAGTGGCGATTTTGTCCACCTGCAACCGAACCGAAATCTATTGCGCAGGCGATCATTCCGAGGTGCCTCAGACCTTGAGTTGGTTGGCGCAAGAGGGCAGCACTGACGTGAACGTGCTTCAGGAACACACCTACTGCCTCACCAATGATCATTCGGCCAGACATGCGTTTCGAGTGGCCAGCGGCCTGGACTCGATGGTTCTGGGTGAGCCTCAAATTCTGGGGCAGATGAAAAATGCGGTGAGAGTGGCGACCGAGGCTGGCGCGCTGGGTACGACCTTGAATCAGCTGTTTCAACGATCTTTCTCGGTGGCCAAGGAGGTTCGCTCCAAGACCGACATTGGCGTGCACTCCATCAGCATGGCCGCCGCCGCCGTGCGTCTGGCAGCCCGTTTGTTTGAAGACCTCAGCCAAGTGCACGTCTTGTTTGTTGGCGCCGGAGAAATGATTGAATTGTGCGTGCCACACTTTGCCGCCAAGTCGCCGCGGTCTATCACCATTGCCAACCGTCACGAGGACAAGGCGCAGGCCCTGGTCACGGCCGTGGGTGGAAACAGCATGCCGCTGGCTGATCTGCCGCGTCGGCTGCACGAATTTGACATTGTCATCAGTTGTACGGCAAGTACCTTGCCGCTCATTGGCCTGGGCGCCGTGGAAAGCGCGCTCAAGCAAAGACGCCATCGCCCGATCTTCATGGTGGATCTGGCAGTTCCCCGAGACATTGAACCGGAAATCAAGGCACTGGACGACGTGTATCTCTACACAGTGGATGACCTGGCAGAAGTGGTGAGCCAGGGGCAACACCAGCGCCAATCGGCTGTGGTGCAGGCGGAGATCATCATTGATGATGGCGTGCGAAAGTTCATGAGTTGGCTGGATGCTCGCAGCCATGTACCCTTGATTCAACAACTCAATGACAAGGCTCAGAGTTGGCGTGAAATGGAACTGACGCGTGCCCGACGGATGATCGAGCGTGGCGAAGACGTCGACGCGGTGTTGCAAGCCATGTCAGTGAATCTGACAAAGAAATTGTTGAATGGGCCGCTGCGCGAGTTGAACCATCTCTCGGCAGAGCAACGCAGCAAGGCCAGAGAGGCGGTCTGCCAATTTTTTCTGCAATCTGATCTTGCAGGCGAAGAGGCACCTTCGCGCCAGGAACGCGCCAAGGAGGGCTACCGTGAGACCCACTGAGACCTTCAGTTCTTGACGCCATTGCAAAGGACCATCGCATTCACGATCGCGGACATCGATGGGTAGCATTTTCTTTCTGATGCTTGGGAAAAGCGGGGGCAGACCCTTTGCAAGGTGAAGGGGGCACCATGATCAGTGCTTCGCCAGTTTTTCATGCAAGCGGCGAATAAACCTCCACACCAGCAATGCAACCACGGGCACAGATGCTGCCGTGGTGATTTCGACGCCCCAGGGCCACCCATGATGGCTCACGCCTTCGACCACGTGGTGCACCAGGCCCACGATGTAGTAGGTGATGGCGGCGACAGACAAGCCTTCCACGGTGGACTGCAGTTGCAGCTGAAGGCCTTGGCGGCGGTTCATGGTGGCCAGCAACTCCTGACTGCTTTGTTGCTGTTCAATTTCGACGCGTGTACGCAGCAGGTTGCTCATGCGCGAGACGCGCTCGGATAAGGCAGTTTGACGTCGGACAGCCCAGTCACACGTGCTGCGGGCCGGCGACAAGCGGCGCTCCATGAATTCTGCGATGGTCTGCATGCCATTGAGTCGAGATTCGCGGATGTCCCGAATACGCCGATCGACCAGTTCGAAATAGGCGCGACTGGCTGAAAACCTTGAATGGGTTGCTGCATATTGGCCCTCCACCTGGCCGGCCAGGAGGGTGAGACGATCCAGCAAGCCGGGTTCGTCTTCCCGCTTTGCGCTGCGAATCGCTTGCGCCAGTTCGGCCAGTTCGCGCTCGGCGTCCGCCAGGACGCTACCAGCTTCCCTCGCAGTAGGCAGTCCCAGGAGCGCGGCCATCCGGTAGCTTTCAATTTCGAGCATCTGTTGGATCAGACGCCCCAGTTGCCTTGGGGGCAGGTCGCCAACAAACAACAGAATCCGAGAGAAACCATCTGGATGCAGCTGAAAGTCTGTGTGCACGCTGGCTTGGCCGTCTGCCACTTGGGACGCCACCAGGGTTTCCTCGTGTAAACAGCGGGATACCCAGGCCGCCGAAGACTCACCGGCTGGCATGGCCCACACATGGATTCGCGACAAACATTTACCTGGTAAAGCCGACAACCACGCTTGCGGTACCGCCCGTAGCGCTGACTCCGGCTCCCCGCCTGGCAGGTCGGTATTTCCAACGCGCATGAATGTCCACGTCACAAATTCGGTATGGAGTTCCCAGCGCAAGCGCCACGAACCGAAATCGGCGCGCAAATGGGTGCTGTTTTCCTCTGGCGTGGGGAGGTGATGGTCTTGCAGGAGACGCGACAAATGCAAACGACTGGCCTGGCGCGACTCACGGTCAATGACCATGACCACATGTGAAATGACCGTTGGCGAAGACACAGGCTCGGGGGGGCGAGCATGCACTTCATTGTGCAGGGCTAGTCGCTGGGCGTGGTCTTGCATGCGAACTCCTCAGGATGATGAATTTTGGCACGAAGCCTGCTCATGCTGGCGACCATGTGGTAACAATCCCCAATACAACAGGCCAGCGGCCGCCAATTTCAACACACAAGGCAGCACGGCATAACCGAAGGTCAAGGCCTGTAACCCTTGTGGGGAGGCGTTGCCGGGTTGATAGCCCAATCGATCAAGCAGGGGCAAAGCCAGCCCGGCTGCCAAGGCCAGGTTCATCTTGCTGGCCAGGTTCCACCAACCCAAATAGGCGCCCTCACGTTGGCGGTTGTCTCCTTGTTCCATGATCATTCCGGTCAGCAGGGCAGCAGGCAGCGACAAGTCGGCACCCAAGGCCAATCCCGATAAAGCACATACCCAGGCAAATGGCACCGTATCGCCTCGGGCCAGACCTGCCGTCCAGATAAACACCATGACGGCCAATAGCATGCCCAGCAGCCAAGAGCGCATCAACCCCCAACGCTTGACCGCTGCCAACCAGAGTGGCAAGGAAGCAGCCGCTGCCAGGAAATAGCCGGCGAGGTACCACGCCTGCAGCTCAGGGGCCTGCAAACGATCTTGAATGAAAAATAGGACCAGCGTGGCGGGTAGGGCACTGGATAAACCACTCAGAACAAAGGTGGCCATCAACCACCGCCACGCGGGGAGGCGCCAAGGGTGAAACATCTCACGCAGCGGGTGGCCCGTGTGGGGCTGGGTCGCGCAAGGCGCCGGACATCTCGACAATCCCCATCCCCCGGCCAGCAACGCGAGGCCAAAAACCAAGACCCATTCACCCCACCCCAACCAAGTGGGCAATACCGACGCAGTGAGCACCCCCACCAGACCGAAACCCTCGCGCCAAGTCACAATTTGCGCCCTTTGAGTCTCATTTCCCCCCAGCCGAGCCCCCCAGCTCTGATGAACAATGGACAGCATGCTGTAAGCGGTGTAGGTGGCCACCAGCACGGCCAGCAGCATGAGGGGCTGGTTGGCCGGATGCCACGACGATGCAAACAGCACGCTCATGCCCAGAAAAAGGCCCAAGGCAGACAAAGCACCCACACCGAACGCCAGGCGAGGGGAACGCGCGTACAAGTGATCCCCCCACCGTCCAAGAACAGGGTCGATGACTGCGTCCAACAATCGGGACATCAACAACAAACTGCCCAGGGTGGATAACGCCATGCCATGACGTGTTGCATACAGGTGTGGCAGGTGTACATACAGCGGCATCGCCACAAAAGCCAGCGGAAGACCCAGCAGACCGTAGGAAAAAAGGGGGATACGCATCTTGTCGGCTGGCGTGATCACAGGGTCATCACGACGTGTTGAAATGGCGGTGAATCAACGAATCAATCATCGTCGCCAACTGAATATCTAGCGTACTGATACCCTGGATGTCATGCGTGGAAAGTTGAATTTGCAAAAAGGTGTAGCAAGTGGTGATGTGGGGATGATGGTCGAGTTGTTCGGCCAATTCAGCGATTTGTGCCAAGCAGGTCATGACATGCCCAAAACTCTCAAAGGTCCAGGATTTCATGAGACAGGGCGCTGACTCGACCCAGCGCCATCCGGACAGTTGGCTTAATTGCTGTGCAATTTGATCGGGCGTGAGTGCAAGCCGAAGTGGGGCAGTCGTCATGGCTTTACAGGCTTTACAAATTGGAAGGTGAGTGCGAATGGACATGGGAAACGCTGATTCAGTGTGCCATGTCTGACGCTCTGCGGTGAGAAACGTCAGCGATTCCCCTGCAGACCGTGGATGTAAGATGATGGCGATGCCTCCCACCGCCCCCGTGCCTTCCTTGCGAGGACTCTGGCCCTTTGTCCAACCGTACCGCTGGCAAGTGGTCTTGGCGCTCTTTTTTCTCCTCATGGCGGCAGCGACCACCTTGGCGTTCCCCTGGGCGCTACGACACCTGATCGATGACGGTTTGGTGGCGAGCAGGCAGGAAGAAGCGCTGTTGACGGGGTTTGTCGAATTGATGGGTGTGGCCATGGCGCTGGCCGTGTTTTCAGCGGCGCGTTACTTCACGGTCAGCTGGCTGGGCGAGCATGTCACTGCGGATGTTCGCCAACGGGTCTATGCACATGTGATCCAGCAAAGCCCCGCTTTTTTTGAGACCACCCAGGCCGGAGAAATTCTGTCCCGCTTGGGGCAGGATGCAACCCTGATTCACACCGTGGTCGGGTCCTCGCTCTCCATGGGGTTGCGCAATCTCGTCATGGGGACAGGCGCACTGGTCATGCTGGTGTGGATCAACCCTTGGATGATGTTGAAAGTTGCCGCGGTCTTGTTGGCTGTTGTGTTGCCCAGCATTTATCTCGGGCGCCGCGTCCGGCGTCTGTCCCGAGCAAGTCAGGATCGTGAGGCTGATACCAGTGCACTCGCCGGTGAAGTGCTCAATGCCATTCCTGTGGTGCAAAGCTATGTGGCCGAAGATCGCGAAGCCCTGCGTTTCAGCCAGTTGAGTCGGCAAGCCATGGGCGCTGCCTTGCGCAGGATTCGAGCCCGCTCGCTCTTGGTTCTATTCATCATGGCTGCCTCCAGCGCCGTGTTGCTATGGGGGCTTTACCTCGGCACCTTATCGGTCAGGCAAGGCGACACCACCCCAGGAGAGCTGGGGCAGACGCTGGTTTATGTGCTCTTGTTGGCCAGCGCCTTGGGTGTCCTGGGCGAGGTGTATGGGGATGTATTGCGAGCCGCTGGTGCGACCGAACGATTGCTGGAGCTGCTGCAGACTCGCTCGGATATCCAACCGCCAGCGGCGCCGATTTCTTTTCCCGAGTCTGAAGGTGGTGTGAATGTGACCCTGGATCACTTGGTGTTTGCCTACCCTTCGCGTCCGCAACGGCCGGTCTTGAATTCCTTGAGCGCCCACGTCCATGCCGGCCAGACGATTGCCCTGGTGGGTCAAAGCGGAACAGGCAAAAGCACCCTGTTTGCGTTGCTCTCACGATTTTATGACCCTCAGGCAGGGCGCATCCTGATGAACGGCCTTCCCTTGACGAGCCTGGACCCGCGGGATTTGCGGCACCATATCAGTCTGGTTCCTCAAGAACCCATTATTTTTTCGGGCTCCGTTCTTGACAACATCCGGTATGGTGTACCCGATGCGACGCCAGCGCAAATAGAGGCTGCCGCTCAGGCTGCCTATGCCGATGAATTCATCGCCCACCTTCCCCAGGGGTACCACACGGATCTGGGGAATCGGGGCATCCGACTTTCAGGTGGCCAACGCCAGAGGATCGCGATCGCCCGAGCCATCCTCAAGGACGCACCTTTGCTCCTTCTGGATGAAGCGACCAGTGCCCTGGATGCGCACAGCGAGCGCATGGTTCAGGCGGCTTTGCAAGCGGCCATGAAAGGCCGAACGACTTTGGTGATTGCCCACCGTTTGGCGACCGTGATGAACGCTGATGCCATCTGGGTTTTGGACCAGGGCCAACTGGTGGAACAAGGGACCCACCAGGCATTGATTGAACAAGGTGGTTTGTACTCCAAACTGGCTGCCTTGCAATTTGGTCAGCCATGATTTCAACTCAGAAAAAACCGAATTGAAAATCAATTTAAATCTGCTTTTTCAATAAGGCATCCCGCTCTAGACTGCCTCCACGTCGCTCGTGCCCTTTCGGTGCGAGCGCGTTCGATCAACGAATGACGTGGAGTGCTTGTCGATGAAAAGAGCAGCTTGTGTTTTGCTGGTGCTGGCCAGTGTCGCTGCGCCGCTCTGGGCGGGACAGTTTCAGAGGTTTGTCCAGACGAGTGCAGGGGAGCATGAAGCCGCTCCCGATATCACGCTGGAGCAACTCACCCAAATGGTTCTGAGCCACAACCATCTGCTGCGCTCTGCCCAGTTCAGTGTGGAAGGGGCAAGAGCGGGCGTCAGGTCGGCAGGTGCTCTTGCCAATCCCAAAGTGGAGTTGCAGCAAGGTCAATGGCAGCCCCAGGGATTGAACCGGCAGTCCATGCGCGGGTGGACAGTCTCCCAGCCCATCGAGAACCCCTTCATCCGAGGCGCCCGGATCGATGCCGCCGCATCGGGCTTGAAGGTCAGTGGTCAACAACTGGCCATGACCCGAAACGACCTGGCAGCGCAGGTGCGAACCCGAGCCTACGAGGCTTTGCTGTATCAGGCCGAGACCGAGACAGCCGCGGAAACGCTGGTGTTGCTGCAGCAAGTCCGAGATCGCATACGGGTTCGCGTGGAAACGGGTGAAGCACCTCGGTATGAACTGATCAAGGCCGAGGCAGAAGTCATCCACGCGCGCGAGCGGCAACAGTCCCTTCAACTGCAGGCCCAGCAAGCTATGTTGGACATCAATCGACTGGCCGCAGGCCAATTGCCCGCGCGCTGGAAACTGGCGGCCAATTTTCATGAGGATGTGGAACTCCCGCAGGTGGCTCAATTGCAGGTACAGGCAGAACAGCACAATCCCGAATTGATCAGCCTGAATCACGAGCTGGAGCGAGCCCAGGCCCAGTTGCGCTTGGTCCAGGCAGGTCGATGGCCGGGTGTTGAATTGCGCTACGGCGAACACCAGGAGCCTGATGCTCGGCAAAGTGTGTGGGGTGTGGTGGTCCAGCTTCCCTTGCTCGATCAACGCAAAGGTCCTGTTGCAGAGGCGCAAGCCGAAGTGGACCGAATCAGGACGAGATTGGAGGGGCGCCGCCATGAATTGCAGCAGCAGATCGTGCTGGCGTGGCG
>VEQI01000241.1 GCA_018883305.1 Limnohabitans sp.
GGCGTACGATGTCGATGAGGGCGGGCAGTTCGCTCGCATCGCCTTCTTCAATGGCGCGGCGAATCAGGGTCTGCTGTGCCGGATTGCCGCGTTGCATGGCGATGATCAGGGGCAGGGTGGTTTTGCCCTCGCGCAGGTCATCGCCCAGGTTTTTGCCCAGTTCGGCGGCGTCGCCCTCATAGTCCAGCACATCGTCAATGACCTGAAAGGCTGTTCCCAGCGCCTGGCCATAGCTGGCGCAGGCGGCCTCAAGGTCTGACGAGCATTGATCAATGACAGTTGGTAAGCGTGCACTAGCTTCAAAGAGTTTGGCTGTTTTGGAGCGGATAACCTTCAGGTAGCCTTCCTCGGTCAGGGAGGCGTCGTGCATGTTCATCAACTGCAACACTTCGCCTTCGGCGATGACGTTGGTGGCGTCGGCCAGGATTTCCATGACCCGTGGCTCGCCGCATTCCACCATCATCTGGAAAGCGCGGGAGTACAGGAAGTCGCCCACCAGCACGCTGGCTGGGTTGCCGAATGACACGTTGGCGGTGGCGCGTCCACGGCGTAGGCTGGAGTCATCCACCACATCGTCGTGTAACAGGGTGGCGGTATGAATGAACTCCACCACAGCAGCCAGTTGATGACGGAAGCGGTTGGTGCTCCCCAGGGCGCCGGCCATCAGCAGCAACAGGGCCGGGCGCAGGCGTTTGCCGCCCGCGGAAATGATGTAACGAGAAACCTCGCCCACCAGGGGCACCCCAGAATCCAGCCGCTGGGCAATGACACGGTCCACCTCGGCCATGTCGGGGGCGATCAGCGCCAGCGCGGTAGCTGCGGTGTGGGAGGTGTTGCTCAAAGGGGCGATATCCAGGGCGGAAATGGTGAGGCATTATAGGGAGGGGGCCAACCAGCCTATCTTGACGAGGGTCATGTCTTGGGGAGGGTTTGAGGTCGTGGGATACGGGAAATCCCGGTCATGCTAGAATCCCAGGTTCTGCGGAAATCCTTCCCCAGAACTCATCAAGCTTATTTGATTCAGAGGTCCTCATGTACGCGGTCATAAAAACCGGTGGCAAGCAATATCGCGTTGCTGCTGGCGAAAAAATTAAAGTAGAACAGATTGCTGCGGACGTTGGCCAGGAAATCGTCATCGATCAGGTGCTCGCTGTTGGTAACGGCGCCGAGCTCAAGGTCGGGACCCCCCTGGTGTCCGGCGCATCTGTGAAAGCCACGGTGGTGGCGCACGGCAAGCACGACAAAGTGCGCATCTTCAAGATGCGTCGTCGCAAGCACTATCAGAAACGCCAGGGGCATCGTCAGCAGTTCACCGAACTGCAAATCGCCTCTATCCAGGCCTGATTCAGGAGAAACGGACATGGCACAGAAAAAAGGCGGCGGCTCTACGCGAAACGGGCGTGATTCCAAGCCCAAGATGCTGGGTGTGAAGGCCTTCGGTGGCGAACTGGTGAGCGCCGGTTCCATCATCGTGCGTCAGCGCGGCACCCGTTTCCACGCTGGCACCAATGTCGGCGTGGGCAAGGACCACACCCTGTTTGCCCTGGTGGACGGCCACGTCTCCTTCGGCGTCAAGGGTGCGTTGAACAAGCACACGGTCAACATCACGCCGGCAGCCTGATCCTTCTGGTTCAGACTTGCTCTGCATGCCACAAAGCCCCGCAGGTCGGGGCTTTGTGCTTTAAGCGCATCGCCCAGAGCGGTGGCACTCCTTTAAGATATCCCCATGAAATTCGTTGACGAAGCCGAAATTGACATTGCCGCAGGCGATGGCGGGAACGGCTGCGTCTCGTTCCGGCACGAAAAATACAAAGAGTTTGGCGGTCCCAATGGGGGAGACGGGGGGCGTGGCGGACATGTGTTCGCGGTGGCTGATCCCAGCTTGAACACCCTGGTTGATTTCCGCTATGCCCGTCGTCATGAGGCCAAGCGTGGTCAGCATGGCATGGGTTCGGACATGTTTGGTGCCGCGGGCGACGATATCGAGTTGCGCATGCCGGTGGGCACCATCGTGACCGACACCGAAACCGGTCAGGTGCTGTGCGAACTGCTGGCCCCGGGTGAGCGTGTGATGCTGGCCAAGGGGGGCGATGGCGGCTTTGGCAACATGCGCTTCAAAAGCGCCATCAACCGCGCACCGCGTCAGCGCACGCCGGGGCATCCGGGGGACCGTCGCCATGTCAAGCTGGAGCTCAAGGTGCTGGCCGACGTGGGCCTGTTGGGTATGCCCAATGCCGGCAAGTCCACGCTCATCTCCGCCATTTCCAACGCGCGCCCCAAGATTGCGGACTATCCCTTCACCACCTTGCACCCCAACCTGGGCGTGGTGCGTGTCGGTCCCAGTCAGAGCTTTGTGGTGGCCGATGTGCCGGGTTTGATTGAAGGCGCCTCTGAAGGGGCTGGCCTGGGGCACCAGTTTTTGCGCCACTTGCAGCGTACCCGCTTGTTGCTGCATTTGGTCGACATGGCCCCGTTCGACGAGGCGGTGGATCCGGTGGCACAGGCCAAGGCCATTGTGGCGGAATTGAAAAAATTCGACGTCCAGTTGTATGCCAAGCCGCGCTGGCTGGTGCTCAACAAGCTGGACATGGTGCCTGCTGATGAGCGTGCCACACGTGTCAAAGACATCGTGCGCCGCTTGCGCTACAAAGGCCCGGTGTTTGAAATTTCGGCCCTCACCCATGAGGGCTGTGAGCCGCTGACGCAAGCGGTGTATCAGCATTTGCGACAGCAGCAAGACGAGGCACTGCCGCCGGTGGATGTGGATCCGCGCTTCGTTGAGCGCTGAAGTCTGTGTCATTATTCAACGCGTTGTTTTGACAGCATGAGCGCCTCCCTGTTGCAAGAAGCCCGTCGCCTGGTCATCAAGGTGGGCTCCAGCCTGGTCACCAATGAGGGCCGAGGTCTGGACGAACAAGCCATTGGCGAGTGGTGTCGACAAATGGCGATGCTGGTTCGCGGCGACGGCAGTGGCCCGCCGCGTGAGGTCATCATGGTCTCCAGTGGCGCCGTGGCCGAGGGCATGAAGCGTCTGGGTTGGCGCAGCCGTCCAAGTGAAATTCATGAACTGCAAGCCGCTGCGGCCGTGGGGCAAATGGGCCTGGCCCAGATGTACGAAACGCAGTTGCGACTCAATGGCCTGGGCAGCGCACAGGTGCTGCTGACGCATGCGGATCTGGCGGACCGTGAGCGCTACCTCAATGCGCGTTCCACTTTGCTGACGCTGTTGCAACACGGGGTGCTGCCTGTCATCAATGAAAACGATACCGTCGTCAACGACGAGATCAAGTTTGGCGACAACGACACACTGGGTGCCCTGGTGGCCAACCTGGTGGAAGCCGATGCGCTGGTGATCCTCACCGACCAAAAAGGTTTGTACACCGCCGATCCACGACGCGACCCGGACGCCAAGTTCGTGCACGAAGCACGTGCGGGCGATCTGGCGTTGGAGGCCATGGCCGGCGGCACGGGCAGCAGTCTGGGCAAGGGCGGCATGATCACCAAGATCCTGGCGGCCAAGCGGGCTGCAGGTTCAGGCGCATCCACCGTGATTGCCTGGGGACGTGAGCCCGACGTGCTGTTGCGCTTGAGCCGGGGGGAGTCCATTGGCACCTTGCTGGTGGCGCCCACTCAAAAACAGCAGGCCCGCAAGCAATGGATGGCCGACCATCTGCAACTGCGCGGCTCGGTGCAAGTGGATGCCGGGGCGGTCATCAAACTGCGTGACGAGGGCAAGAGCCTGCTGCCCATCGGCATGCAATCGGTGGATGGTGATTTCTCACGTGGCGAGGTGATTGCTGTGCGTGATGAAGGCGGGCGCGAAATTGCCCGTGGCCTGGCCAACTATGCCAGCGCCGAGGCGCGCTTGCTGTGTCGCAAGCCTTCCACCGAGATCGAGCGTTTGCTGGGCTACGTGGCCGAGCCCGAGATGGTGCACCGGGACAATCTGGTGCTCACCCGCTGAGCAGGTGACTGGCTCAGCGGCGCAAATCTGCTTGCGGGTCCGGGTCGAAACTGGCGCCGGGGGGCAATTCCATTTCCAAGGGTGACGCGGGCGTCATGTCTTGCGCATCTCGCAGTCGCACACCCCCAGAACGCAAATAGCGGTTGCGTGAATCCTGGCGCGGCAGAAAACGCGCCAATTCACTCAATGCCATTTCATAGACGCCGCGCTTGAACTCCACCACCACATCCAGCGGTACCCAGTAGTCGTTCCAGCGCCAGGCGTCAAATTCGGGATGATCGGTGGCGCGCAGGTTCAAATGCCAGTCGGGCTTGACCAGTTGTAGCAAGTACCAAATTTGTTTTTGGCCTTTATAGTGGCCACGCGCATCACGCCGGATGTAGCGATCGGGCACCTCGTAGCGCAACCAGTCGCGGGTGCGGGCCACAATGCGCACATGATCCGGCTGTAGCCCCACTTCTTCGTGCAGTTCGCGGAACATGGCCTGCTCGGGGCTTTCGCCCCGGTCAATGCCGCCTTGCGGAAACTGCCAGCTGTGGGTGCGGATGCGCTTGCCCCAGAACACCTGATTCTTCTGGTTGAGCAGGATGATGCCGACGTTGGGTCTGAACCCGTCCCGGTCAAGCATAATCGAACCTCAAATTTTTAAACTGAGTCCATTATGCACAGACCCGCTGCCCTGACAAGAGGTCTGTACGCAGCCCCACCGACATGAAAGCCTCCCAGTTCCTCGTCTCCACCCTCAAGGAAGCCCCCGCCGATGCGGAGGTGGTCAGCCATCAGCTGATGATCCGCGCCGGCATGATCAAAAAACTGGGCGCCGGCATCTACAACTATATGCCTATGGGCTTGCGGGTCATCCGCAAGGTCGAAGCCATCGTGCGGGAGGAAATGGATCGCGCGGGTGCCATTGAACTCACCATGCCTGTGGTGCAACCGGCCGAGCTGTGGCAGGAGACGGGCCGCTTTGCCAAGATGGGGCCCGAGTTGCTGCGCATCCGTGATCGGCATGACCGCGATTTCGTCATCCAGCCCACGAGTGAGGAAGTGGTGACCGACATTGCGCGTCAGGAACTGCGAAGCTACAAACAGCTGCCGAAAAATTTCTACCAGATCCAGACCAAGTTCCGTGACGAGCGTCGCCCCCGTTTTGGTTTGATGCGTGGGCGCGAGTTCATCATGAAGGATGCCTACAGCTTTGACCGCGATGCTGACGGCGCGCAACGCAGCTACCAGAACATGGCGCAGGCCTACCGCAAGATCTTCGATCGCTTTGGCTTGCGCTACCGCGCCGTGGCGGCCGACAGTGGCGCCATCGGCGGCGACCTGTCTGAAGAGTTCCAGGTGATTGCTGCGACCGGCGAAGATGCGATCGTCTATTGCCCGAACAGCGATTACGCCGCCAACATCGAAAAAGCCGAAGCGCTGGCCCCAACCGGCCCGCGCGGTGCGGCCACTCAGGCCATGA
>VEQI01000242.1 GCA_018883305.1 Limnohabitans sp.
CCTCGGTGCTGTACATGGCCAACTTGCCGCTGGACGCCAACGTGTTGTTCCACACGGTCATGGCCACCCAGATGCCGTTCGTCGGCCGGGGATGACCTCCGCCAACCGGTCCGCGATCAGTGGCTCCATCTCGGGCCACTGATCCGCAGCCTCACCATGCCAGAACACGGCCCGGGTGGCCGCCTCCCAGGGGCTGTCGCCTTGCGCCAGGCGTGCGCCAATCATGCCGGCCAGCACGTCCCCCGTGCCTGCCGTGGCCAGGCGCGCGTTTCCCGTCGGGTTGATGCCGGCGATTCTGTCGGGCGACGCGATCACGCTGCCTGAGCCTTTCAACACCACCACGGCACCGAAGCGCTGTGCCAATTGGTTGGCTTGACCGACTCGGTCGGCCTGGATGTTGGCGACTGTGCAGTCCAGCAGGCGTGCGGCTTCCAGTGGATGCGGCGTGAGCACGGTGGGATGCTGCGCCAGGCCACGGCGTCTCAGGAGACCTTGTAGTGCCGTGTCCTGCGCCACGGCGTTGAGCGCGTCTGCATCCAGGACCAGGCTGCGGGCCGAGGACAGCAGGCGGGGCAGGGCAGCGCGCACGGCTGAGCCGCCACCGCAACCGCACACCACATGGGTGTGGGGAAGGTCGATCGCCTCGAGTGCGCGCGTCATCAAGGCACGCGGTTGCGGGGTGGGTGAGGGGGTGGCCGCTGTTTCGACATGCGGGGCTGACGCCAGTCGCTGATTCGTTGGCGCTTGCGCGTTCAGAGATCGTGCCAACAGACTGACCCACACGCGTCCTGCGCCCGCATGCAGGGCCGCACTGCCCGCCAACCAGGCAGCGCCCTCCATGCCCACATCGCCGCCGACCACGGCCAGGTCGCCAAAATGGCCCTTGTGGCTGGCGTGTGGATGACGTGGCTGATCCGGTGTGGCTAACAGTTCGGCGTCGGGGCGGATGTTGTCCGTGGACTCGCCCAGGCCATCCCACCATACCTGGCCCGCCCAATCACGTCCTTCATGGGTGAAGAGCCCGGGCTTGAGGGTGAGCAGGCTCAAGGTGTGACGCGCCCCGTCGCCCTTCAAGGTGGGACCGTGCCAGGCACCCGTCTCGCTGTCCAATCCAGAGGGAACATCCACACACAGCACGGGGGCACATGCCTGATTCATTTGATGCACCCAGTCGCCCAGCGGGCCGGTCAGGCCCGGGCGTCCACCCATGCCCAGCACGGCATCAATGGCCAGATCCCAGGTGATGGGGGCCGTGGTGTGCACGGGTACGCCACAGGCGGCCAGTTGCGCCCAGGCCCGCTGGGCGTCGGCTGGCGGTGGGCGGTTCGGTGGTGTCGGCAAAGCGCTGACATGCACATCCAGTCCGGCGGCGTGCAAATAACGTGCTGCGACGGCCCCGTCACCGCCGTTGTTACCCGGCCCGCACACCACCCAGATGCGTTGGGCATGGGGCGCCAACGCCCGTGCCAAACGGGCGACCGCATGGCCGGCCAACTCCATCAACGGCGGGCGAGGTTGTCGGGCCAGGGCTGACTGCTCCAGCGCCCGGGTACCCGAGACACCAATCAGGGGCCAGGACCGATGCGTCGTGACCCGACACAGCCCGTAGGGGTTGGCGGGTGCGGGCTGGACCACGGCGCTGGCAGTGAATGGGGGACGGGACATGGGGCTATGCTAGAATCTTTGGGCTTTGTGGCAAGTGCCCTGGCGCAAGGAAACTCTTCTTTGACCTGAATTTCCTTGTGCATGGTGCGCCATGCCTCAGGCACCATCGTAAATCACCTCAACCGCAAACCAGCCCCCCACAGGTGTTGGCCCGTACATGAAGGCATCTGTCCTTTTTGTGTTGGCTGATTCGGGCTCGGTTTCAGACCTAACCTTTGGAGAGACTATGTCTGTCACTATGCGTGAAATGTTGGAAGCCGGCGTCCACTTCGGACACCAGACCCGCTTCTGGAACCCCAAGATGGCCCCGTTCATCTTCGGTCATCGCAACAAAATCCACATCATCAACCTCGAGCAGTCACTGCCGATGTTCCAAGACGCGGCCAAGTTCGCCCGTCAACTGTCCGCCAACCGTGGCACCATCCTGATGGTCGGCACCAAGCGCCAAGCCCGCGAAATCGTCGCCGCTGAAGCCCGTCGTGCTGGCGTGCCCTTTGTTGACCAGCGTTGGCTGGGCGGCATGCTGACCAACTTCAAGACGGTCAAGACCTCCATCAAGCGCCTGAAAGACATGAAGGCCCAGCTGGAAACCGGTCTGGACGCCATGTCCAAGAAAGAACAGCTCATGTTCAACCGCGAACTCGAAAAGCTCGAGAAAGACATCGGCGGTATTCAAGACATGGTCACGTTGCCGGATGCCATCTTCGTGATCGACGTGGGCTACCACAAGATTGCCGTGGCCGAGGCCAAGAAGCTGGGCATCCCCCTGATCGGCGTGGTGGACACCAACCACTCCCCCGAGGGCATCGACTACGTCATTCCCGGCAACGACGACTCCTCCAAGGCTGTGACGCTGTACGCGCGCGGCATTGCTGACGCCATCCTGGAAGGCCGTGCCAATGCGGTGCAGGAAGTCGTCAAGGCCGTGACCGAAGGCGAAGACGAGTTCGTCGAAGTCGACAGCGCCGCCTGATAGGCCCAACGGCATCTCAGCAAGGGGCTCCGGTAGCCCCTTTTTCTCGAGTGCCTACCCCCTTCAACCTTTTTCAGAACTGAACCCGGAGAACACTATGGCAGCTATCACCGCCAGCATGGTCGCAGAACTGCGCGCCAAGACCGACGCCCCGATGATGGAGTGCAAGAAGGCCCTGACCGAAGCCGATGGCGACATGGCCAAGGCTGAAGAACTGCTGCGCGTCAAGCTCGGCAGCAAGGCCGGCAAGGCCGCCAGCCGCGTCACCGCCGAAGGCGTGGTGGCAAGCTTCATCGAAGGCAACACCGGTGCCCTCATTGAAGTCAACTGCGAAACCGACTTCGTCACCAAGAACGACAGCTTCCTGGCCATGGCCCAAGCCGCTGCCAAGCTGATCGCCCAGCACAACCCCGCTTCCATCGAAGCACTGGGTGGCCTGGCGTACAGCCAGGACGGCTTTGGCCCCACCATGGAAGACGTGCGCAAGGGCCTGATTGGCAAGATTGGCGAGAACATGAGCTTTCGTCGCTACAAGCGCTTCAGCGGCGACACCGCCGTGACCTCCTATCTGCACGGCACCCGTATCGGCGTGGTGGTGGAGTACACCGGCCAGGAAACCGCTGCCCGTGACGTGGCCATGCACGTGGCCGCCATGAAGCCGGTGGCCCTGACCAGTGCCGACGTGCCTGCCGACCTGATCGAGAAAGAGCGTTCCGTGGCTCAGGCCAAAGCGGCTGAGTCCGGCAAGCCCGCCGAGATCGTCGCCAAGATGATCGACGGCTCGGTGCAGAAGTACCTCAAAGAGGTGTCCCTGTTCAACCAGCCGTTCGTCAAGAACGACAAGCAGACCGTCGAGCAAATGCTCAAGGCCGCTGGCACCACCGTCAAGGCCTTCACGCTGTACGTGGTGGGCGAGGGTATCGAGAAACGCACCGATGACTTTGCCGCCGAAGTGGCGGCCCAGGTCGCAGCAGCCCGGCAAGGGGCCTGAGATCGAAGGGGACCACGGTCCCCTTTTTTTTGTCCTGCGTCAGCCGACAACCTGGCGCCGGCGGCAGCGAAGACCTGCGCGGGCCGCTAAACTATGTCAACTTTTGGAGCCACTGAATGACCGACCGACCGCCAGCCCACCAGCGTATCTTGCTCAAGCTGTCCGGTGAAGCCCTGATGGGCGACGATGCCTTTGGCATCAACCGGGCCACCATTGTTCGCATGGTGGAGGAGGTGGCCGATGTCACCCGTCTGGGCGTGCAGGTGGCCGTGGTGATCGGTGGCGGCAACATCTTCCGCGGGGTGGCGGGTGGTTCTGTCGGCATGGACCGCGCCACGGCCGACTACATGGGCATGCTGGCCACGGTGATGAACGCGCTGGCCTTGGCCGACACCATGAACAAAGCGGGGTTGACCGCGCGCGTGATGTCGGCCATCGGCATTGAGCAGGTTGTGGAACCGTACGTCCGCCCCAAAGCCTTGCAATACCTCGAAGAGGGCAAGGTGGTGATCTTTGCCGCAGGCACTGGCAATCCGTTTTTCACCACCGATACCGCAGCGGCCTTGCGTGGCGCGGAGATCGGTGCCGAGATGGTGCTCAAGGCCACCAAGGTGGATGGCGTCTACACAGCCGACCCGAAAAAAGATCCCAGCGCCACGCGCTACGAAAAAATCAGTTTTGACGAAGCCATCCGGCAGAACCTGGGCATCATGGACGCGACAGCCTTTGCGCTGTGCCGCGACCAGAAGTTGCCGATCAAGGTCTTTTCGATTTTTAAAAACGGCGCCCTCAAGCGCGTTGTGATGGGCGAGAACGAAGGCACCCTGGTTTACGCCTGAGTGCAGCCCCATCCTCTGGAGAATCACATGAGCATTGCAGACATCAAAAAAAATACCGAAACCAAGATGAACCAGTCGATCGCCGCGCTGGGGCAGCATCTGGGCAAAATTCGCACCGGTCGTGCCAACCCCTCGCTGCTGGATGCCGTGATGGTTGACTATTACGGCAACCCGACGCCCATCGGGCAGGTTGCCAATGTGTCGCTGCTGGATGCCCGCACGATCAGCGTGCAGCCTTGGGAAAAGGGCATGGGTCCCAAAATCGAAAAAGCCATTCGCGACAGCGATCTGGGTTTGAACCCCTCGTCCATGGGGGAGTTGATCCGCGTGCCCATGCCGCCGATGTCTGAAGAGCGCCGCAAGGAACTGACCAAAGTGGTTCGCAACGAAGGCGAGAACGCCAAGATCGCTGTGCGCAATCTGCGCCGTGATGCCAACGAGGCGGTCAAGAAGCTGGTCAAGGACAAGCTGGCCTCGGAAGACGATCAAAAGCGCGCTGAAGCCGATATTCAAAAAACCACCGACAAGCACATTGCCGAGATTGACAAGGTCATTGCGGCGAAAGAGCAAGAAATCCTCGCCGTCTGAGCGGGGCCGATCGCATGCTTCGGCAACGCATCATCACAGCGCTGGTTTTGGTGGCGCTGCTGTTGCCTGCGCTGTTCCACGCCACGCCTGAGCCCTTGGCTGGCTTGACGCTGGTGCTGATCGCTGCAGGCGCCTGGGAATGGGGGCGTCTGAACCAGCTCGCATTCAAAGGTGCCATGGGGCTGGCCCTGGTTTGCCTGTCGCTGTGCGGTCTCAGCTGGTACGCCCAATGGCCTTGGCACCCCTCCTTGTTGCTCTGGCAAATGGCCGGGGCCAGCTGGGTGCTTGCGGGCGCCTGGCTGCTGCGTCATGGCGTGGATGGCTGGCCACGCATTCCGCGGTTCCTGCGC
>VEQI01000243.1 GCA_018883305.1 Limnohabitans sp.
GACAGCCATGGAACTGGCCGCACCGCCCCCCATGCCGATGCGCATGCCTGGACCACCCAGCTGAATCAGCAAGGTGCCGGCGGGAAACTCGATCTTGCGGGTTTGCTGCTCGTCGATGACGCCCAGGCCACCGGCCAGCATGATGGGCTTGTGGTATCCCCGCTGAACGCCCGCCACCGATTGCTCATACTCTCGGAAATAGCCCAGCAGGTTGGGCCGGCCGAATTCGTTGTTGAAGGCGGCCCCCCCCAGAGGCCCTTCAATCATGATCTGCAATGCAGGGGCCATGTGGTCGGGACGTCCCAAGGGACTGTTCCACAGCTTGGACACACTGAAGCCAGTCAAGCCGGCTTTGGGCTTGGAGCCACGTCCGGTGGCGCCTTCATCGCGAATTTCACCGCCTGCGCCTGTGGATGCACCCGGGAAGGGTGAAATGGCCGTGGGGTGGTTGTGGGTCTCCACCTTCATCAGCACATGGTGGGTGGCCGACGATGGTTGATAGACCGGCGTGGTGTTGGTGCGCCCTGCCGTGCTGGCCACAAATCGTTCCACCGCATGACCGGTCATGATGGAGGCGTTGTCCGAATAAGCCACCACGGTGTGTTGCGGACTGACCTGATGGGTATGGCGAATCATGCCAAACAGGCTGTGAGTCTGGTCTTCACCGTTGATCGTGAACTGCGCATTGAAGATCTTGTGACGGCAATGCTCGCTGTTGGCCTGAGCGAACATCATCAGCTCCACGTCCGTGGGGTTGCGTCCCAGTTCCTTGAAGTTGTGTGCCAGATAGTCGATCTCGTCCTCGGCCAGGGCCAGTCCCCAGCGCTGGTTGGCGTCCAGCAGCGCGGCACGACCACCCTGCAGCACATCCACTTGCTCCAGCGCTTGCGGCGCCAGCTCCTGGAACAGTCCAAAGCCCTGCTCCAGTGTGCTGAACACGGATTCGGTCATGCGGTCATGCAGCAGCTCGCCCAGGGCTTGCAAGGTCAGCGCATCCAGGGATGACTTCCCCAGCAAGCCACGAGAGAGCTGGAATTCGTATTCCACCAGACGCTCGATGCGGCGAACCGCCATGCCGCAGTTGTGCGCAATGTCAGTCGCCTTGGAGGCCCAGGGGGAAACGGTCCCCAGTCGAGGCCCCACCCAGAGACGTGGCCCGTCCTTGGGTGCGACGGCGGGATCCCCATAAGTCAATAACTGCGCATAGGCTTGGCGTGACGCGTCATCCAGCGCGCCGGGCGTGGAGACCAGGTGCACGAATCGGGCACGCACCCCCTGAATGCTGGCGTGCACCGCCTGCAAGCGTGGCAGCAGGGAGCGGATTCGGAATTCGCTGAGGGCATTGCCCCCCGGGAAAGAGGAGATGTGCAGCACGGTGGACGGCTGGGAGTTCGACGAGGTCACGGCAATGAGGCCCTGGATGGCTGAAATCGCGAAATACCGGGATCGCTGACTGGGATCCTGGCAAAAAGGGCATTTTACCGGCAGGCTCATCCTCCCCCTGAGATAATTGTGTGCATGAGCATTCAAATCAAAGACGAAGACGGCATCCGCGGCATGCGCGTGGCGTGTCGCCTCGCCGCCGAGGTGCTGGACTACCTCGAGCCCTACATCCAGCCGGGCATCACCACCAATGAAATCGACAAACTGGCCCACGACTACATGGTGGACGTGCAGCAATGCATTCCTGCGCCGCTGAACTATGCGCCTAACGGCTACAAGCCCTACCCCAAGTCCATCTGCACCTCCATCAACCATCAGGTGTGTCACGGCATTCCCAACGACAAACCGTTGAAAAAAGGGGACATCCTCAACATCGACATCACCACCATCAAGGATGGCTGGCATGGCGACACCAGCCGCATGTTCTCGGTGGGTGAAACCTCCATTGCTGCGCGTCGTCTGTGCCAGATGACCTTTGAGGCCATGTGGCATGGCATCGTGAAGGTCAAGCCCGGGGCACGACTGGGCGATATCGGACACGCCATCCAGCGCTTTGCCGAGGGCAATGGGTTTTCCGTGGTCCGCGAGTTTTGCGGACACGGCATTGGTTTGGGTTTTCATGAGGAACCGCAGGTTCTGCACTACGGCAAGCCGGGCACGTTGGAAGAGCTGGTGCCAGGCATGATCTTCACCATCGAGCCCATGATCAACGCGGGCCGTCGCGACATCAAGGAACTGGGCGATGGCTGGACCATTGTCACGCGGGATCATTCTCTGTCCGCGCAGTGGGAGCACACCGTTCTGGTCACCCCCACCGGCTACGAGGTGCTGACGCTTTCTGCGGGCAGCCCCACCCTGCCCTCTTTCGTCACCACCACCGCTTGCTAGTACCGACCATGACCCTGGGCAGCTACCGACAGCACAAGACCGAGTTGCTATCCCGACTCAACGCCGCTGATCCCTCTGGGTCTCTGCAACGCGTTCGCGATGTGCTGCATGCTCTGCTGCAATGGACCGACCAGACCTTGGTGGGGCTATGGGGTGAAAGTGGATTGGCCAACACCATGAGCCTGGTGGCCGTGGGTGGTTATGGTCGCGGACAGTTGTATCCGTATTCAGACATCGATGTGTTGGTGCTGCTGCCCAACGGCAGCGTGGACGACCTGGCAGTGTCTGACCGAGAGCGGCTGGAAGGCTTCATCACACGTTGCTGGGACCATGGCCTGGAGATCGGCTCCAGCGTGCGCAGTTTGCCGGAGTGCCTACGTGAGGCTGGTGCCGACATCACGGTGCAAACCGCCATGCTGGAATCCCGGTGGCTCACGGGAGACAAGGCCCTGTATGCGCAGTTCCTGGCGCAGTTTCAGGCCGCGTTGGATCCTCGTGCTTTTTTTATCGCCAAAACCTTGGAGTTGCGACAGCGGCACACCAAGTTTGACGACACGCCCTACTCCCTGGAGCCCAATTGCAAGGAGTCCCCCGGTGGCTTGCGTGATTTGCAAACCATCCTGTGGGTCGCCAAAGCCGCTGGTCTGGGGGGCTCCTGGGACGAGTTGTGCCGTAACGGACTGGCCACGCCACTGGAGGTTCGACAGCTCAAACGCCATGAGGCCGTGCTGCGCACCATTCGCACGCACCTGCACTGCGTTGCCCAGCGACGAGAAGATCGACTGGTCTTTGACCTGCAATATGCAACGTCCAAGTCCCTGCACCTGCAGGACGAGACCGCCAGCGCCAGATCCGCCAGTGAAGCGCTGATGAAGCGCTACTATTGGTCAGCCAAGGCGGTGACTCAGTTGCATCAGATCCTCATGCTCAACATTGAGGAATGGCTCAACCGTGACCAAGGCCCGCAAGAATCAGAGCCCATCAACGAGCGCTTTGGCATCCGTGCCGGCATGATCGATGTTCTGAGCGAAGATTTGTATCAACGCGAGCCGCACGCCATCTTGGAAACGTTTCTGGTCTTTCAGAACACCGTGGGCGCCAAGGGCTTGTCGGTGCGCACCTTGCGCGCGCTGTACAACGCCCGCGCCCTGATGAACGGTGCGTTCCGCCGCGACCCGATCAACCGGTTGAATTTTCTGCGCATCTTGCAGCAACCGCGCGGCATCACGCATGCCATGCGACTGATGAACCAGACCTCGGTGCTGGGTCGAACACTCTGGCCGTTCCGGCGCATCGTGGGTCAGATGCAGCATGACCTGTTCCATGTCTATACGGTGGATCAGCACATCCTGATGGTGCTGCGCAATGTGCGACGTTTCTTCATCGCCGAACATGCCCATGAGTATCCGTTTTGCTCGCAACTGGCCGCTGGCTGGGACAAGCCCTGGGTGCTGTATGTGGCAGCCCTGTTCCATGACATCGCCAAAGGACGTGGCGGAGACCATTCCGCTTTGGGCCGGCTCGAAGTCCGGCGCTTTTGCCGAGATCACGGCTTGAATCGAGATGATGCCGCGCTGATCGAGTTTCTGGTGGGTGAGCACCTCACCATGAGTCACATCGCGCAAAAGCAAGACACCAGTGATCCAGACGTCATCCAGGCGTTTGCCCACACGGTGGGGAATGAGCGCAACCTCACCGCACTGTATCTGCTGACCGTGGCGGACATCCGTGGGACCAGCCCCAAGGTTTGGAATGCCTGGAAGGGCAAACTGCTGGAAGACTTGTACCGTTCCACCCTGAGAACCCTGGGTGGACACGCGCCCGATGCCAATGCCGACATCGAGTCACGTAAGCGTGAGGCCCTGACCGTGCTGGCCCTGCACGCGCTGCCCTTTGAAGCGCATAAGGATTTGTGGGACACCCTGGACGTGGGCTACTTCATGCGCCACGAGGCTTCGGACATTGCCTGGCACACCCGACAAATCTCGCTGCCCATGGCCCGTGCACGGGCGCAAAATGCCACCGTCTCCACCTTGGTACGTGCACGAATTTCACCGTTGGGTGAAGGCTTGCAGGTGATGGTCTACACACCGGACCAGGCCGATTTGTTTGCCCGCATCTGTGGCTATTTCGACCATGCCGGCTTCAGTATTCTGGACGCCAAAATCCACACCGCGCGCAACGGCTACGCATTGGACACCTTCCAGGTGGTGACCCCATTGCTGCAAGAGCATTACCGGGAATTGATCGGCATGGTGGAGTCTGAACTCACCCGAACACTGGAGCGACAGGGGCCACTGCCACCGGCCAGTCGGGGACGGGTGTCACGGCGCGTCAAGAGTTTTCCGGTCACGCCCCGGGTCTCTTTGCAGCCCGATGAAAAGGCGCAACGCTGGTTGCTCAGTATTTCGGCCAGTGACCGTGCAGGTCTTTTATACAGCGTGGCACAGGTGCTGGCGCGCCATCACATCAACGTGCAATTGGCCAAGATCAGCACGCTGGGAGAACGCGTGGAAGACACGTTTCTGGTGGACGGCACAGAGCTTCAAAACAACCGCACCCAACTCGCCTTTGAAACCGAGTTGCTGCAAGCGCTCACGGCGTGATCGTGGTCACCAACGCCCGCAAGCCGTCCTCATCCAACACCGGAATGCCCAGGGCCTGAGCCTTTTCGAGCTTGCTGCCAGCCTCAGCGCCGGCAATCACGCCATGCGTCTTCTTGCTGACGCTGCCAGCCACCTTGGCACCAGCGGCTTCCAGCATGGCTTGTGCCTGCTCACGGGTGAGTGTAGGCAGCGTGCCTGTCAGTACATAGGTGCGGCCAGCCAACGGCAGTTGCGCCTGGGCGCTGGGGGCCTGCTCGGGCCAATGCACACCGCAGGCTCTGAGTTGCTCCACCACTTCCCGGTTATGGGCTTGGTCGAAGAACGTGCGCAGGCTTTGCGCCACCACGGGCCCCACATCACGCACCTGCAGCAACTGCTCCAATGTGGCGTCCATGATGGCGTCCAGGTTGCCGAAATGACGTGCCAGATCCTTGGCCGTGGCTTCACCGACATGTCGGATACCC
>VEQI01000244.1 GCA_018883305.1 Limnohabitans sp.
CTACTACAACGAATACGCGCTGTTGGTGCGCACCATGCAGCAGCAGAAGGTGTCGCCCAAGGCCATCTACTCGGTGCTGGGTGGCGCAGCGTCAAGCTACAAGTTCGTCAAGGAGTTCCCGGACGCGGCCAACGGCATCATCGACTGCAACCATTGGTTCAACCCCAAGGACAAGCGTTCGGCCGAACTCAAAAAGCGTGTCGAGGCGCAAGGCCAATTCTTCAGCTACGAGGTGTTCATGACCTACACGGCCATGCGTCTGCTGGCCGACAGCATCGAGCGCGCCAAGTCGGCCGATCGTGCGGCCATCATCGATGCGCTGACCAAGAGCACCTTCTCCGATCACATCATGCCTTATGGCGCGACGCAATTCGTCAATGGTCAGAACATGGGCGCGCAACCGCTGATGACCCAGGTGGTGAAGGGCGACATCAAGGTCATCATCCCGCGTGACTACCGCGAGGTGGAGCCGGTGTTTCCGCTCAAGGGTTGAGATGACGAAGGTGGGGAGGGATCCGCATGTTTGACGCCAGCATCCTGCTGGCCTCGGTGCTCAATGGCATCACGACCGGGGCGGTGTACGCCCTGATCGCGCTGGGGCTGACATTGATTTATGGTGTCTTGCACATCATCAACTTCGCACACGGTGCGGCCTTGATGCTGGCGCTGTATGGCGTGTACTGGCTCAAGGAGTCTTTGGGCCTGGATCCCTACCTGGCGTTTCCCTTGGTGGTGCCCGCCATGTTTGCGCTGGGCTATGGGCTGCAGCGCGTCATCATCAACCGCGCCAGTCATGGCAAGGATGAGAACATTTTGTTGGTGACGCTGGGCCTGTCCATCGTGATGGAAAACCTGGCCCTGCTGTTCTTCAAGTCCGACACCCGCACCATTGACACCGCCTACACCCTGACCACCTGGTCCATCGGCCCAGCCATGATTGCCTTGCCCAAGCTGGTGGCGTTCGTGGGGGCCTTGGTGGTGTCGGCTTTGTTGCTGTTGCTGGTGCGCGGCACCGACCTGGGTCGAGCGATTCGTGCCGTGGCCCGTGAAAAACAGGGCGCGCGGCTCATGGGCATTGATGTGGAGCATGTCTATGCCATGTGCTTTGGCATTGGCTTGGCGTGCCTGGGCGCAGCCGCGTGTTTCCTGCTGCCCGCTTATTACGTCAACCCGTTGGTGGGCAACGGCTTTGTGCTGGTGGCCTTCACCATTGTGGTGCTGGGGGGGATGGGCAGCTTTGCGGGTGCCTTGCTGGGTGGACTGCTGATTGGCGTGGTGGAGTCGCTGGGCGGCCTGTTCTGGGGCGAGTCGCTGGGGCAGATTGGCATCTTCCTGATTTTCATTGTGGTGTTGTTGTTGCGTCCGCAGGGGCTGTTTGGAGCGCGGACATGAAAGATTTGCGCGCGATTGTGCTCTTTGCACTCGTGGTGATGCTGGTGCCCGCCCTCAGTGCTTCCGGCGTGATGTTGAACTTCGTCATGACCGCGCTCTATGCCTGTCTGCTGGCCCAGGCCTGGAATATTCTGGGCGGCTTTGGGGGGCAGTTCTCGTTTGGCCATGCGCTGTTTTTTGGCACGGGCGCTTATGCCCAGGCCATCTTGCAACTCGATGCGCATCTCAACGCCTGGCTGGCCCTGCCGCTGGCCTGTGCCACGGGCGCGCTGGTGGGCGCGGGTGTGGGCGCCATCTCGTTCCGTTACGGGCTCAAGGGCTCGTACTTTGCGCTGGTGACGTTGGCCTTTGCCGAGGTGTTTCGGATTGTGGCCTTGTCGGTGCCGTTCACGGGCGCTGGCGTGGGGTTGATGCTGCCGCTGCAGTCCTCGGGTGGCGCCATGCAGTTTGAAAGCCGTGCTGGGTTTGTGTGGCTCATGCTGGCTTTGGTCACGGCTGGCTTGTTGCTCACGGCCTGGTTGCGTCACTCACGTTTTGGCGCCTACCTGCAAGCCGTGCGCGACAACGAGGATGCGGCGCGTGCCGTGGGCGTGAACCCGTTGCGCGTGAAGTTGCTGGCCACGGTGATGTCCGCCGCACTCATGAGCGCGGGGGGCGCCATGTATGTGCAGATCTTTCAATACATTGATCCGGGCATTGCCTACGGGCCACACACTTCGGTGGAGGCCTTGGTGGGTGCCATCGTAGGAGGCATGGGCACGCTGTGGGGGCCTGTGGTGGGCGCGCTGGCGCTACATATTCTGGCGGACCTCACGCGCAACTTGTTTGGACAGTTGCCGGGCATCAACATGGTGATCTACGGTAGCGTGCTGATTTTGATTGTGATGTTCCTGCCGCGTGGCATCGCGGGCAGTGCGGTGTCGGTGCGCACGCTGTGGTTGCGCACGTCCGAACGGAGGGACACATGACGGCCTTGCTGGAAGTGGTGGGTCTGTCCAAGGCCTTCGGGGGACTGCGTGCGGTACAGGACGTGAGCCTTCAAGTGCCGGCAGGGAGTTTGACAGCGCTCATCGGCCCCAACGGGGCGGGCAAGACCACGCTGTTCGCGTTGATGTCGGGTTTTTTGCGGCCGGATCAGGGCCGAGTCCTGTTGGCGGGGCAAGACATCACGGGGCAGGCGCCACACATCAATGCCGCGCTGGGTCTCACACGCACGTTCCAGATCGTGCAGCCGTTTGCAGCGCAGACCGTGCGAGAAAACATCGCGGTGGGTGCGCATTTGCACCTGCGCCACCGCCACCAGGCGCTGGCTCGTGCGGAAGAGGTGGCACATCAGGTGGGTCTGGATTCACAACTCGACAAACCTGCCAGTGACCTGACCGTGGCGGGCCGTAAGCGTTTGGAGATGGCCCGAGCACTGGCCACACGGCCACGCCTGTTGCTACTGGACGAAGTGCTGGCCGGACTGAATCCACAGGAAATCAACGAGATGATTCCAGTGGTACAGGGCCTGGTGACGCAGGGCGTGACCGTGCTCATGATCGAGCACGTGATGCAGGCCGTGATGCACCTGGCCCAGCAGGTCTGGGTGCTGGCCCAGGGACAATTGATTGCGTACGGCACCCCCACCGAAGTCACGCAAGACGAACGTGTCATTGAGGCCTACCTGGGCCATGGCACCGCTGCTCGCTTGAAAGCACAGCGAGGTGCCGCATGAGTGAAACTTTGCTGCAAGTGCAAGACGTTCACGCGGGCTATGGCCGCATGGAGGTGTTGCGCGGTGTCAGCCTGCAGGTGCAAGCGGGCGAGATGGTGGCCCTGCTGGGCAGCAACGGTGCGGGCAAAACCACACTCAACACCGTGATGTGTGGGCTGCTGCCCTTGCGTTCAGGCCAGGTGTGCTTTGATGGTCAAGACCTCACCGGGCAACACTATCGCCGCGTGGTGGAGGCGGGGCTCATCCTGGTGCCGGAAGGGCGCAAGATTTTCCCCAACCTGGATATCCGCGAGAACCTGCTACTGGGCGCTTACGCCCGCGCCCGTGATCATCGTCCTGCCAATTTGGAGCGGGTGTTCGAGTTGTTCCCCCGTTTGCGTGAACGCAGCCAACAACTGGCTGGCACGCTCAGCGGTGGCGAACAGCAGATGCTGGCCATTGGACGCGGCTTGATGGCCGAGCCCCGCTTGCTGATTCTGGATGAACCATCACTGGGCTTGTCGCCGTTGTTGGTGGAAGAAATGTTCGCCCTCATTGCACGCCTGCGTGAGCAAGGCCTGGCGGTGCTGCTGGTGGAACAAAACGTGGGTCAATCACTGGACATTGCCGACCGGGCCTATGTGCTGGAGAACGGTGCCGTCCGGTTTGAGGGCAAGCCGGCGGACTTGCTGGCCAGTGACGAGCTGCGTCGGGCCTATTTGGGAATGTGAGTATGTGGAATCGACGTCGCTTGATTCAGACGGGCATGGCCGCAGGGATGCTGGCACAGGCCCCGGCCTTGCTGGCGCAAGCGAATGCGCCTCTTCGCATCCTGGTGGGCGCCACCTCTGGCGGCACCACCGACACCATGGCGCGCATCGTGTCACCCGTGTTGAGCGCCGCCCTGGGGCGCGCTGTGGTGGTGGACAACCGCCCTGGCGCAGCCGGCAACCTGGCGGCCGAGGCCGTGGCTCGCGCCGCACCGGATGGCAACACCTTGCTGATGAGCTACACCAGCCACGCCATCAATGCCTCCCTGTATCCGCAACTGCCTTTTGATCCGGTGCGTGACTTCACGCCGCTGGCCCTGGTGGCCAGCTCGCCCTCTATTCTGGTGGCCCATCCGCGTGTGCCGGTGAAAAATGTGGCCGAGCTGGTGACTCTGGCACGGCAACAGCCGGGGCGGCTGAATTTCGCGATTGGCGGGCTGGGGTCCTCCCTGCACCTGGCGGGGGATGCCTTCAAGATGAAGGCCAAGGTGTTCATCGTCAACATTCCCTATCGCGGCACCGCCCCCGCCTTGCAAGACGTGTTGGCCGGGCAAGTGGAATTGATGTTTGCCGCCGTGGGCAATGTGCAGGCGCATATCCGTGCAGGCAAGTTGCGCGCCCTGGGCGTGACCAGTCCCAAGCGTTTGCCGATGTTCCCGGATGTGCCGGCTATTGCAGAAACCTTGCCGGGCTATGAGTCGAGCGCCTGGTTTGGTTTGTTTGGCCCGGCGCGCATGCCCGCTGACATCACCCAGCGACTGGCCGAGGCCTTGCGCGTGGGGCTGCAATCGCCCGAGGTGCGTCGTCGCATCGAGCAAGAGGGGGCGCAACCCATGCATCAATCTCCCGAGGAATTTGCCCGTTTTGTGCAAGCGGAAATTGTGCGCTGGCGCGAGGTGGTGGTCTATTCAGGAGCCAAACCGGAATGAGCGCGCCTCAAACACTGGCCCAAAAACTCATTGCACGTGCGGCCAAGCGTGCGCAGGTGCAGGTGGGCGAGGTCGTCACCTGTGACGTGGATCTGGCGATGTTCCATGACTCCTCTGGCCCGCGCCGGCTCAAGCCCATGCTGGACGAGTTGGGCGCGCAGATCTGGGACCCGCGCAAGGTGGTGCTGGTGATGGACCACTATGTGCCTGAACAAGATGAAGACTCGCGTCGCATTGTGCGGTTGGCGCGTGACACGGCCAAGGCCTGGCGTCTGCCGCATGTGATCGATGCCGAGGGCGTGTGCCATGTGGTGCTGCCTGAGCGCGGACACCTGAGCCCCGGCATGTTGTGCGTGGGTGGAGACTCTCACTCTCCCACGGGCGGTGCGTTTGGTGCCTACATGTTCGGCATTGGCGCCACCGAGATGCTGGGCGTGGTGGTGACCGGCCAGATCTGGGTGCAGGTGCCACGCACCTTGCGCATGCAGTGGCAAGGCCAGCTCACACCGGGTGTGGGCGCCAAGGACATGATGCTGCACATGATTGGCCGCTTTGGCATGAACGGTGGTGACTACCAGGC
>VEQI01000245.1 GCA_018883305.1 Limnohabitans sp.
CTGAGGGGCTGGGCGCGTGATCGGCGATGGATGCGTCGTGGACGACATCAGGGCTCGGCGGTGGCATCAGTGCTCCCGGTTGCATGCTTTGAGAAGATCCGGAATGAACCCGTTGACCTCCAGCTGAAATGACAATATATTGCCTTTCAAGCTATCCATGAAGATAGATCCTAATCCTGATTGAGATGATCAAATCTATGGAAAACCCTAGTCATGAGGCGAAAAAACTGAAGCTTGAAATGGCCAATCGGTTGTTTTTCCGTTTGTACCAATGTGCAAACATGTTGCATAAAACCGGTTCCAGAGCCATTGAAGCCGAAGGATTGACCACGCAGCAATGGGCGGTGCTGGGTGCCCTCTCCCGCGAGGAGGCCCGTGAAGGCATGAGCATTGGCGAGCTGGCCCGTTACCTGATGCTGAGTCGTCAAAACCTCTCGGGCGTGATTGGCCGCATGGAGCGCGATGGTCACCTGCACACCGCCCCTGACCCCTCTGACCGTCGCTCTCGTCGGGTGCGAATGACGGCATCGGGCCAGCAGGTCTGGCGTGAATTCGCGCTGCCCAAGATCCATGACTATTACAGCCAGGTGCTGCAGGACTTCTCCCTCAATGACACCGTGCACGCCCTGCACTACCTGCTGAAAATCCTCCACAACATGCAAAAGGTGGATCAACCCGAGGGGGACGATGCCCTTGATCTGACCGAAGCTTTGTCGATGACATCGGAGCCATCCCCATGAAAGCGGTCTATCTGAATGGCCATGGCGGCAACGAGGTGGTTCAGGTGGGCGAGCAACCCCGACCGTCACCTGCCCCTGGTGAAGTGCTGCTGCGCATGCATGCCAGCACCCTGAACCAGGTGGACTTGTACATGCGCAACAGCGGCGCGGGCATCACTCATCAGTTGCCGCAGATCATGGGTCTGGATGGCGCTGGCGTCATTGCGTCCTCACAGGGTGACACCGCGTTCACTGAAGGCCAGCGGGTGCTGGTGCATCCAGGCATTGCCTGCGGGCGCTGCGAGTTCTGTTTGCGCGGCCAGGACGTGTTGTGCACCCGCATGTCCCTGCTGGGCGAGCATCGGCATGGCACCTGGTCGCAATGGCTGGCTTTGCCGGCCCGCAACGTGTTTCCCACACCGGCGCATCTGGATGACTTGCAGGCTGCCGCCTTGGGCGTGAATCACCTCACAGCCTGGCGCATGGTGGTGACACAGGCGCGGCTACAGGCTTGGGAGACGGTGCTCATCTTTGGCATCGGCGGTGGGGTATCGCTGGCGGCCTTGCAGATTGCGCAAGCGCTGGGTGCACGCACGCTGGTGACCTCTCGGCACGCAGACAAACTGGAGCGCGCACGCGCCCTGGGCGCGGACGTGGTGATTGACAGTTCACAGCAGGACGTGGCCAAGGCCGTCATGGCGGCCACGGGTGGCCGAGGCGTGGATGTGGTGATTGAGAACGTGGGCGCGGCCATGTGGTCCAGCGCGCTCAAGTCCCTGGTACGTGGCGGTCGGCTCGTGACGTGCGGCGCCACCTCGGGGGATCAACCCGGGGCCGATCTGCGTCGTCTCTTCATCCGACAGTTGCAGGTCCTGGGCTCCACCCTGGGCAGTTTGCATGAAATGCACGACTTGCTGGCCTTTGTGAACCGGCACAAGATCACGCCGGTGATGGATCAAGTCTTTGCCATGGACCAGGTACATGCCGCACTGGACCGGCTGGAGAGCAGTCAGCAGTTTGGCAAAGTGGGCCTGCAGATTTCCTGAGCGGATGCAGGCTCAGACTGGGGTGAATGGGCGCCAGCCTTGCCGCGTCTTGCTCAATCTGCCGCAGCAGCGGTCGCCGTCTGACGCAGCAACAGCAGCCCCACGACGGCGGGAATCAGGGACAGTGCTTGCAAGCCTTGCGAGAAACTGCCGCCGGCAGCCACCCATTGAGAAATCAGGAAGGGGCCCATCATGGCGCCTGTAAAGGTGAGGAACTGAGTGGCACCGGCCGCGTTGGCCAAGCGCTCACGAGGGACGGATCTCACCAAGGCGGCAAAGAAAACACCGTTCCAGCCCATCACGAAGGTGCCGCACAGCAAGGCCGACACGGCACTGATCATGACATGGCCCGACAGGCCACCCCAAGCCAGCAGCACCAAGCCGACACTCATGAACACGCCCAGCCAGCCCAGCAGTCTGAAGGGCGGCATCCAGCGATCGGCCAGATGCCCGAACCCCACCCGCGCCGCCGTGCTGGCAAGCTGAGAGGCCGCCAGAATGGCCGCGGCCGAGGCCAGCATCAATCCACCTTCCAAGTGCAACAAAGACACCAGAAATGTCAAGAAGCCTTGTTGCGACATGGCGTACACCAAAGACACCAACCCCAAGCGTCGCATCGCGCGGTCATGCTTCAAGTCCTGCAACGGGGCCCACCAGCGCATGCCGCTGGGCGCAGGCTGCTGCTCTCCTGGGGGCTGCAAACGCGACAGCGTGGTCCACAACCAAAAACTGACCCCCACGCAGACCAAGGCGGCCACCCGCACCGACACCTGCCACCCCAGCAGTCCCAGGCCCAGTGGCATGCACAAACCGGCCACCGCCACGCCCAACGGGACACCCGCTTGCTTCATGGAGAAAAACAAGCCCGAGGACTGCGCCGGCACATGGCGCGCCAGCACGGCGGCCGCCGTGGGATTGGCCAGACCGTAGCCAAATCCGATGCACAGGGCTGCAGGCAACAAGGCCCAGGCCTCACCCACGGTCGCCAGGAGCGCCCCCACACCTAACGCCAGCAAGGACCCCTGACTCACCCGCACACCGCCCCAACGCGCCACCCACTGCCCTGTCGGCAATCCCGCCGTCATGGCTGCCAGGTAGGCCACGGCCACAAAAATGCCCACGCGCTCAGGAGGAAGGGACAGGCTGGGCGCCACAACGGGGCTGAGCACCGCGGCGGTGCTCATGACCATGGAGGCCAGCACCTGCACCGCCAGCATGGCCACCAGGGCCAGCCAGGGAAAATGCAAACGCTCGGCCGTTGGCGTCACGCGCGCGCCGGCAGCACCGTGCCCACACACTCGCCGAAGCCGATGCGGGCAGCGCCCTCGCGCTGACACCAGCCGCGCAGGGTGACGGTGTCGCCATCTTCCAGGAACACACGTTGCTCGCCATCAGGCAGTTGCACCGGTTGCTTGCCACCCACAGTGAGTTCCAGCAACGCGGCCGCCTGCTCCAGCGATGGCCCGGACAGCGTGCCACTGCCAAACATGTCACCCGGGTTGAGGTTGCAACCATTGACGGTGTGATGTGCCACCATTTGCGCCACGGTCCAGTAGGCATGTCGGTAATTGGTGAGACACAAACGATGCGCGGCGGCGCCCTGGTCACGCATGCGCGTGGTCAGCAAGTCCGCGCTGAGTTGAATATCGATGCCACCCGCAGCCCGGTTGTCGGCCGAATCCAGGTACGGCAAGGGTTGCGGATCGTCCGGCGGGTGGGCAAAGGGCACCCGGTAAGGCGCCAATGCTTCCATGGTGACCAGCCAGGGCGAGATGGTGCTGGCAAAACTCTTGGAGAGAAACGGCCCCAGGGGCTGGTATTCCCAGGCCTGAATATCGCGAGCCGACCAATCATTGAGCAGACACAGGCCAAACACGTGCTTCTCGGCATCCTGCATGGCAATGGGTTCGCCCAGGGCATTGCCCTGGCCCAGAAACACGCCCAGTTCCAGTTCGATGTCCAGGCGCTTGCAAGGCCCAAAGCTGGGCTGCGTGGCGCCCGGTGGCAAGGTCTGCCCCACCGGACGACGGAACTGTTGCCCCGACACACCGATGCTGGACGAACGACCGTGATAACCAATGGGAACCCACTTGTAATTGGGCAGCAGTGGATTGTCCGGACGGAACAGACGCCCCACGTTGGTGGCGTGGTGGACCGAGGTGTAGAAGTCGGTGTAGTCACCAATGCGGGCGGGCACGTCAAATTGCACGCTGGATTGCGGCACCAGACAGGCCTGCACCGCCGCTTGCTGGGTCGCGCCCGTGCGCAACACTCGGGAGAGTCCCGCACGCAACGCGCTCCAGGCATGCGGGCCCATCGCCATCAGGGTATTGAGCTTGTCGGCGCTGGCGGCCTGGGCAGCCGTTTGAGCCAGTCCATCCAACACACCGGTACTTGCCAGTGCAGCCAGGTCGAGCACCTGATCGCCAATCGCCACGCCACCCCGGAAAGCCTCCGAGGAGCCCGCACGGCGGAACACCGCGAATGGCAGGTTTTGAATCGGGAAATCGGTCTGGCCGTTGTTGGCCGAGGTCACCCAGCTGGTCAACTGGGGATCGTGGGTTTCATTCAACGTGATCATTCGGTGTGGGCTCTGTGTGAAAGCTCAAGGTGGAGGCTCAGTGGCTGGCGCCAAATTCTCTGTCGTGCATCCAGGCTGCGTGCTTGGGGGCGCGCTTGGTCTTGCTCCATTCTTCCAGCATTTCCCACTTCACATCGTCAAGTTTGCGATACATGTCAGGTGTGCCGACGTCTGCGGCCAACTCCAGGCGGTGGCCATTCGGGTCAAAGAAATAAATGCTCTTGAAGATGGCGTGATCCGTCACACCCACGACCGGAATGCCGGCGGCCTCCAAGCGTGCCTTGGCCGCTTCCAGAGTCTGCACGCTATCCACCTTGAAGGCAATGTGCTGCACCCAGTCGGGGGTGTTGGTGTCGCGCCCCATCTCGGGGGCGGTGGGGAGCTCGAAGAATGCCAGGACATTGCCGCCACCGGCATCCATGAAAATGTGCATGTAAGGGTCCGGGGCATGGGTGCTGGGCACCTGGTCTTCGGCGATGGCCAGCACAAAGTCCATGTTCAGGTGCTTGCGATACCACTCGACGGTTTCCTTGGCATCCTTGCAACGGTAGGCCACGTGGTGCATGCGGTCGATTTTCATGAAGGGTCTCCTGTGAAAATTCAGAATTGACAAATCAATTCATCAATAAATAATTCAAGATGATAGTCAAAATCCCATCCGCTCGCAAGCCAGACCATACACCGTCGTCCCCATGAACGCTACCCGTACCTCTGCCATCCGCAAAAACGCCCCTGCCAAACCCACCAAAACCTCGCGTGGCATCCAGAGCGTGGAGGTGGGCGGTCAGTTGCTGCACGCACTGGCCCGCACCGGACGCGACATGGCGTTGAAAGACCTGGCCCACGAGGCAGGCATGACGCCTGCACGCGCCCACCCGTACCTGGTGAGCTTTGGCAAACTCGGCCTGATCGAGCAAGACCCCGGCAGCGGCCATTACGGCCTGGGTGCCCTGGCCCGGCAGTTGGGGTTGATCAGCCTGCAGCAAGTGGACCCGGTTCGCCTGACC
>VEQI01000246.1 GCA_018883305.1 Limnohabitans sp.
CTACATGGTGGGCATGACGGTGTGCTATGACATGCGCTTTCCCGCGCTCTACCGTGACTTGGCGCTAGCGGGTGCCCAACTCATCACGGTGCCATCTTCATTCACGGTCCCCACTGGCCAAGCGCACTGGCATGTGCTGCTCAGGGCCCGTGCCATTGAAACAGGCTGCTTTGTCCTGGCGCCGGCACAACACGGCGTGCATGAAGACGGACGCGAAACGTATGGCCACTCCGTGGTGATCAACCCTTGGGGTGAGGTGGTGGCCGAGCAGGCTGACGGCGAAGGCCTGTTGATGGCCACGCTGGATCTGAACCAGACAGCGCAGGCGCGCAAGCGTGTGCCCAGCTTGCAGCACGCACGTCCCTACCACCCGCCCTGAGTCAAGACAGCGCTTTGGGCGGCGTGTACAGCGGAAAGCCGTTGAAGGGGAAACTGTTGCGCGCCGGCTCCAGCTTCCAGGTGTGCCTGGCGGTGGGCACGCCCCCATCCACGCGCAACACGGCACCACTGATGAACCCCGCAGCCGGCGAAAGCAAATACACCACGGCAGAGGACAGCTCTGCCTCGGTGCCGAATCGTTGCAAAGGCACTTTGGCGCGCAGATCGCGCAACAAATCCTGATAACTCTGGTCGTAGGTATCGATGCCTGCGGAGGCAATCCAGCCGGGTGCCACAGCGTTGACCCGCACACCACTGGCGCCCCACTCGCAGGCGGCGGTCTCGGTGAAGTTCATCACGCCACCACGGGCCGCGCCGGAGTGACCCATGCCTGGCATGCCACCCCAGATGTCGGCCAGCATGTTCACAATGCTGCCACCGGCCTTTTCCATCCACTGCACATAGCATTCACGTGAGAACAGAAACGTGCCGTGCAGGTTGTTGCGCACCACGGCGTCCCAGCCCTTGAGCGAGATATCGCGCAAGGGTGCCGGGTATTGTCCGCCCGCGCAATTGAACAACCCATGAATGGCGTGATGTTGCGCCAGAATGGCTTGCACCGTCTCCTTGACCGAGTCTTCCTGCCGAATGTCGCAACTGTGCAGGCTGATGCGCGACGCCATCTCTGGGTAGGCCTGCAGCAACTCTTGCTGCACCCCCTGCAGCTTTTCCAGTTGACGCCCTACCAAAGCCAATGACGCGCCCAGGCTGGCCAGCTCATGCGCCGTGCAACGTCCCAACCCACTGCCGGCACCGGTGATGACAATGGTCTGCCCTTCAAACAGATCGGGACGAAAAACGGAGCGGTAGCGTTGTGCGGCAGTGGCGTTCATGGTGGTGTGTGTCGAGCAGCGGTACGCGTCTTTTTGGCGCGCAGGTCAATCATGCCAGAGGTCTGTCGAGGGTCGGTGCCCGGTTCAAAGATCTGGTGCTTTTGCATTTTCTGGGTGCCGGTCACGGGGATCTCTGTGGTGAACCACAACCACCCCGGCGCTTTGTAATAAGCCATTTGCGCATTGCAGTGCGACAGCAAGTCGGCGATGAGGGCATCGTCCGCCTGCGTGGGTGCGGTGACGCCTGGCTTGAGCACCAAGCAGGCCAGCACTTCCTCTTCACGCAATTCGTCCGGCACCGCCAGCACAGCGGCTTGCGCCACCTGCGGGTGAGATTGCAGCACAGCCTCCACCTCAGCGGCCGCAATGTTCTCGCCCGAGCGACGAATAATGTTCTTGCGGCGCTCCACAAAGTGCAGCAGCCCATCCGGATCACGGGTCACAATATCCCCGGTGTGAAACCAGCCACCGCGCCAGGCCTGCTCGGTGGCCTCGGGATCATCCAAGTAGCCGCTGAAGCAGTCATGACGTGGCGCGTCCGCGCTGTGCCGAACGACCAGCTCGCCTGGCAGGCCATCCGCCAGGTCCTGGTCCTGATCATCGACGATGCGGATCTCCATGCCGGGTTGCACGCGCCCAAAGGCGCGTGTGCCCACACGACGCGGCTCATCGGCATCGATCACGGCACGCACCCACTCGGTCATGCCCCAGATCTCCACCAGCGGATACCCGAAACGTTGTTCGAACTCGGCATGTCGCTGCGGGTCGATGCCTGCCCCGATGCCGAACTTCACCTGATGTGCGCGCTCCAGCGGATGCGCCGCCTGGTTGAGTAACACAGGCACCACCACGCCCAGATAGTGGATCACGGTGGCGCGCGATTCATGCACCTCGGTGAACCAGCGCGAGGCCTGGAACCGATCCGCCTGAATCTGGCAATTGCCTTTGAGCAAGGCGCAGAACAAGGAGAACACCGACGAGTTGACGTGAAACACCGGCAAGGGGTTGTAGATGCGCTCACACGCCTCCTCAAAGGCGGCCAAGCCACCGCGTGAGGCATACCAGGCGCCAGCCGCCAGCTCATAACGATGCGACAACATGCAGCCTTTAGGCCGCCCCGTGGTGCCCGAGGTGTAGAGCACCGACGCAATGCTTTGCGGCGTGGCCTCAAACACGGTGGCGCGTTGAGCGGGTGCAGGCCAGTCGCCCGCATGGTCCAGCAAGATCACCGGGGGGCGATGCGCACTGGCTTGCAAGGCCTGCTCCAGCAAGGGCATCAAGTCAGACACCGCCATGATCATGTCCATGCGGGTGTGCTCAATGACATAGGCCATCTCGCGTGGACGATGGTCCGGGTTGAGTGGGACACAGCACACCCCGACATGGTTCATGGCCAGCTTGTGCAAAAAATGCTCGGGCCGGTTGTCCAGCAACACCCCCACCCGATGCCCATCGCCATAGCCCGCCTGCGCATAACGCTGTGCCAACTCACGGACACGCTCGGCCACGTCCGCAAATGTCCATTCCACCCCTTGCGGCCAGTAGCGTCGTTGCGCATGGGCGGGCACGGCCAGAAACGGACGATCACCCCACCGCCTGGCGGCTTCAAAGAGCGCTTGGCCAATGGTGGGATGTGCGTTGAAGTCGATCATGCGCCCTCCCCGTCTCAGGTCCGAAGCAATTCGCCCGCGATGATGAGCTTGCGCACTTCGGTGGTGCCCGCGCCAATCTCCAGCAGTTTGATGGAACGATACAGACGGTTGATCTCCGACTCCCAGATGTAGCCACTGCCGCCATGAATTTGCACGGCCTCGTTGAGCACCAGATTCATGGTGTCAGCGGCGTGCATCACAGAGGCGGCAGTGATCTTGTGGATCTCGCCCCGACCCGCATCGCCCTGGGCCGCAATGGCACTGGCGGCGCGCAAGGCCTGGTAGGTGAACACACGCATGGACTCCACCCACACGTACATGGAAGCCAACTTGTCCTGCACCATCTGGAAGTTCGCGATGGGCTGCTTGAACTGCTCACGCACGCGTGCGTAATCCACGGACAGCGCCAGCGCGCGCTCCGCAATGCCCAGACACAGCGGGGCAATCATGGCGCGCTCCAGGTCCAGGCCACTCATCACGATCTTCACGCCCGCATCTTCTTCTCCTACCCGGTTGGCCACGGGCACGCGGCAGTTGTCAAACACCAGTTCCGCTGTCTGGCTGCCACGAAAGCCCATCTTGGTGAGTTTTTGTGCCACCCGAAAGCCAGGGAAGTCACGCTCGACAATGAATGCAGAAATGCCCTTCGAGCCACGCTCGGGTGAGGTCTTGGCGTACACCAGCAACACATCCGCCACCGGACCGTTGGTGATGTAGATCTTGGTGCCGTTGAGCAAGTAATGATCTCCGGCCAGCGTGGCCGTGGTGCGCATGGCGCCCAGTGCATCCGATCCCGCTCCGGGCTCTGTCAACCCCAATGCGCCAATGGCCTCGCCACTGCATAGCCGGGGCGCGTAACGGGACAACTGCGCCTCGCTGGCGTTGCGCAGCAGGTTGTGAAGACACAGGTTCTCATGGGCCACCCAGCTCAGCGCCAGTGCATGGTTCCAGCGGCCAAACGCCTGCAACACCAGACCGCTGGTGAAGAGATCCGCCTCGGAACCGCCCCAACGGGCAGGTGCTGTGATGCCAAAGTAACCCTGCTTGCCCAACAATGGAAACGCTTGCGGAGGCCACCACTCCTCGTTGTCCATGCGCTGGGCCAAGGGATAGAGCTCGTGCTGGGCAAAGCGGTCCGCTTGATGCAGAACTTCTTGCTCGGCATCGGACAGACCGGCAAATAACTGGGCCGCACCGCCCTGGACGGTGGAGGTAAAGGATTCAGACATAGCAACTCCCGCTCTTCATGAGCATGGCTCATTTTTAAGTGACCATGAATGGGGGTGCACTAGGTTAAACACCAACTATTTAACTGAGTTCAACTCACTAAACTGCCACCACCTCCCCTTTACTCAGGGCAAAGACACCCATGCAAACACCCCTGTTTCAGACCGTCCTGGTGGCCAACCGGGGCGAGATTGCCGCCCGCATCGTTCGCAGTCTCCAGGCCCAGGGCATCCGGGCTGTGGTGATCTATCACGCCATGGATGCGGCTGCACCTGCGGTTCAACGGGCAGATCAGGCCATTGAAATCACCGGTATCACACCCGTGGCGGCCTATCTTGACAGTGAACAAATTCTGACGGCCGCACGCGCCTGTGGCGCGCAAGCCTTGCACCCGGGCTACGGCTTCCTGTCAGAGAACGCCGATTTTGCGCGCGCCTGTGAATCACAAGGGGTGCGCTTCATCGGCCCACGGCCTGAGGCCATTGAGCTCATGGGGGACAAAGTACGCGCACGCGCCTTTGTGCAACAGCAGGGATTTCCAGTAGCGCCCTCCGCCATCGAAGACGACGACCCCGACACTTTTTTGGCACGTGCACAAGCCGTGGGCTTTCCCCTGCTCATCAAACCCGCAGCCGGTGGCGGCGGCAAGGGCATGCGCGTGGTGCGTCAACCCGATCAACTGGCCTCAGAAGTGGTGCGTGCCCGCAGCGAGGGGCAGCGTTATTTTGGTGACGGTCGCTTGTACGTGGAACGCTACATCGAGAACCCGCGTCACATTGAAGTGCAGGTGTTGGGCGACCACCACGGCCACTTGGTTCATCTGTATGAACGCGAATGTTCCGTGCAACGGCGCTTTCAAAAGATTGTGGAGGAGAGCCCTTCGCCGGCACTCACACCGCAACGACGTGCTGAGATTTGTGACACTGCGGCCGGCATTGCGCGCAGTGCCGGTTACACCAATGCGGGCACGGTGGAATTCATTTATGCCGACAGCGGCGAGTTCTATTTCCTGGAAATGAACACCCGCCTGCAAGTGGAGCACCCGGTCACGGAAGCCTTGCTGGGCCTGGACCTGGTGGCCCAGCAAATTCGCATCGCGGCCGGGGCGCCATTGCCTTTCACGCAAACCGAGCTCACCCCCACCGGCCACGCCCTGGAGTGCCGGATTTACGCCGAAGACCCCGCCGCCGGTTACTTGCCC
>VEQI01000247.1 GCA_018883305.1 Limnohabitans sp.
GCAATCCGCGCAAGCTGACATCGAACGTGAATCGCTGTTGGAACAGGCAGAACAGGTGGCCGAACAAGGGGCCTTGCTGCAAGCCCAGGTGGAAGAGCAAACCGACCAGCTACCCAACCTGGAAGATGCACAACAGGCCGCTCAGCAAAAGGCGGATGCACAACGCAACCAGGTGACAGAAGTGCAGCAGCAATTGCAAGTGCTTTCGGCCGAACAACGTAATGTGCAAGAGCAATCCATGCAGCTGGAGACCCGGCGCGAGCGTTTGCTGGCGGATAAACGCGGCCTGGATGCGCCCGATGAGCAACGCGTGCAGCAGTCGCAAGCGCAGTTGCAGCAAGCACAGGAAAACGCCGAGGTGCTGGACGCGCAATTGCATGAACTGCAAGAGCAGGTGCCGCAACTGGACGATGCTCGTCGCGAAGCCCAGCAACGCCTCAATGACGAGACCGCCAAGCAGGCCGACCTGACCGCACGATTGGAAGCCTTGCAGGCTCTGCAAGAGCGCGTCAAAACCGATGGCAAGCTGCAACCCTGGTTGGCCAAGCACGGGATGGATGGCTTGCAGGGCTTGTGGAGCCGACTGCACATCGAGTCGGGCTGGGAGAACGCACTGGAGTCTGCCCTGCGTGAGCGCTTGAATGCGCTGGAGGTCAGCCGGCTGGAGATGATCACCGCCCTGGCCACCGATCCGCCGCCAGCCAAGCTCACCTTCTACGCCATGCCCTCGGGCGCCGCGGGCAGCGGTGCAGTGACGTTGCCACGCTTGAGTGATTTGTTGCGTCTGAATGATGCGGGCTTGAAAACGCTGCTGGACGCCTGGCTGGAGGGATGCTTCACCGCACCGGATTTGTCGCAGGCCATGACGCATCGCGATTCGCTGCAGGCAGGCCAGTGGATTCTGGTACCCCAAGGACATGCCGTCAGCCGTCACAGCGTGAACTTCTATGCGCCAGACAGCGAACAGGCCGGCCTGTTGGCACGGGCGCAGGAAATTGAAAATCTGGAAAAGCAGCGTCGTGCCCAGACCTTCATTCATGAAGAGTCCCGTGCCCACCTGGTGCGCGCCGAAGCCGCGTATGCCGATGCCAGCCAGCGTCTGGTGGAGCTGCGTCGCGAAGCCACGCAAGCGCAGGCGCAAGCCCACGAACTGCAAGTTGAAACCCTGCGTCTGACCCAGCAAGCTGATCAGGCCCGCGCGCGTTCCACACAGATTGACACGGACCTGGCCGAAGTGGACGCACAATTGGCCACACTGCAAGAACGCAGCGCCGCCGCCGATGCCCGCTTTGAAGAACTGGACATGATGCTGGCCGACAGTCAAGAGCGGCACGCGCAGCTGGATGAACAGGTCATGAACGCTCAGCGACGGCTGCAAGAAGCCCGCGAACAGTTGCGCAGCCTGGAGCGCCAGGCACAAGAAGCCGACTTCCAACGCCGCAGCCATATCACCCGCGAGGCCGAGCTGCAGCGCATGATTCAGGCGGCTGCCCAGCAGTCCACCCAGTTGCAGGCTGAGCAAGTCAAGCTGCAAGAAGAATTCGAGCGCCTCAGCGATGTGGCCGCACAAGCCGGATTGCAAGCCGCGTTGGCCGTCAAGTCCGAGCGTGAGGCCACCCTGGGCGCACGCCGTAGTCAGTACGACGACCTCACCGCCAAGTTGCGTGCCAGCGATGAGCAACGCCTCAAGATCGAGCGCAACCTCGACCCCATGCGTCAGCGCATCACCGATCTGCAACTCAAAGAACAAGCGGCTCGCTTGGGCGTGGAGCAGTTTGCGCAGCAACTGGCCGAGGCCCAGGCCGACCTGGACGCCGTCGCCCAATCCATCGAGGCCGATGGTGTTCGCCTCTCGGGTCTGCAATCCGAGATCGACCGACTGCAGCGCGACATTCAAGCCCTGGGCGCGGTCAACCTGGCAGCGCTGGATGAATTGAGCACCGCCCGCGAACGCAAGACCTTCCTGGACGCCCAGTCTGCCGACCTGACAGACGCCATGAACACGCTGGAAGACGCCATTCGCAAGATCGATGGTGAAACCCGCGAGTTGCTGGGCAGCACGTTTGCGACGGTCAATGAGCACTTTGGGCGCATGTTCCCCGAGCTCTTTGGGGGGGGCAACGCCCGACTGATCATGACCGGTGAAGAGATCCTGGACTCGGGCGTGCAGGTGATGGCACAGCCCCCGGGCAAGAAGAACCAGACCATCCATCTGCTATCGGGTGGGGAGAAGGCGCTCACCGCGATTGCGCTGGTGTTTGCCATTTTCCAGCTCAACCCGGCGCCTTTTTGCTTGCTGGACGAGGTGGACGCACCGCTGGACGATGCCAACACCGAACGCTATGCACGCTTGGTGGCCAGCATGTCCAAGGAAACCCAGTTCCTGTTTATCTCCCACAACAAGATTGCGATGGAGATGGCTGAGCAACTCATCGGCGTGACCATGCAGGAGCAGGGCGTCTCTCGTATCGTGGCGGTCGACATGGAGTCGGCTGTGTCCATGGCGGAATCCACTTAATGCATCGACGAAGGAAGACGGCATGAGTACCCTGCAAGTCGCCCTGGCCATTGCTGGCGGCGTGGTGTTGGCGGGCGTGGTGGCCCACAGCGCCTGGACCTCACGCAAAAGCAAACCCCGTCAGGCCGAGCCTGCCATCGAACGAACAGAACCCCGTGAGCCCGGCTTGCACACGGAGGGTGAGTCCACGGTGCCGTCTCGCTTCTCCGATGAATTGCAGGCACAGCGCGAAGCCTTTGGTGCCTCGGACCCCATGCCCGGCGATGGGTTTGATGTGGGCAGTGTCATGCCTGCACCAGAGAAGCGCCAATCCCTGGACGCGCTGATCGACATCATTGCACCGATTGAAATTGAATCACCCGCCTCTGGCGATGCCGCCCTGGCGGCCATGCCCACCACGCGTCGCGTGGGGACCAAGCATTTCAGCATTGAAGGCCTGAACACAGAAAGTGGCGAATGGGAGCAACCCCGCCCCGGTCAACGCTACAGCGCTTTCCAGGCGGGCGTGCAACTGGCCAACCGGATGGGGGCCCTCAACGAGATTGAGTTTTCTGAATTCGTCATGAAGACGCGTGCCTTTGCCGATGCACTGGATGCGGAGCCCGAATTCCCCGAAATGCTGGAAGAAGTTGCGCGTGCGCGTGAACTCGATCACTTTGCCGGTGCCCATGATGCGCAATTGAGCTTCACCCTCAAGGCGCTGGACTTGCCCTGGAGCCCTGGCTATGTGCAACAAAATGCGGCCCGCCTGGGCTTTGTGCCGGGTGTGTTGCCGGGTCGAATGGTCATTCCAGCTCCTGTGGTGGGCTTGCCGCCCATCCTGGATTTGAGCTTTGATTCCCAGGCCGCCCTGGCAGATGACCCTTCGCTCTCAGCCATCCGCCAACTCACCTTGACGCTGGATGTGCCTCAGGTGGATCGGCAGGAAGAGCCGTTTGCCCGCATGTGCTTTGTCGCGACCGAGCTCGCGCGGATCATGGACGGCATGGTGACCGATGACCACGGACAGACCTTGTCCCAGAACGCCATTCAAAGCATCCAACAGGACTTGAACGCCCTGTACGACACGCTGGATGCGCGCGACCTCTCCGCTGGATCGCCGCAGGCACGTCGCTTGTTTAGCTAAAGGCATGAACACGCCTGACCTGTTTGGTCCGCACGACAGCATGCATGCGGGTGAGGGCCGTGATGGCCCTACATCACTGGCGTCCACACCCTTGACCTCAGATAAGGAGACGTTTCAAGCGCAGGCCCGCCGTTTGCGAGAGCAGTTGCATGCGCATGCGCACCGTTATTACGTGCTGGACGAGCCCAGCATCCCCGACGCAGAATACGACCGACTGTTTCAGCAACTGCAAGCCCTGGAATCCGCCCATCCGGAGTTGCAGACACCGGATTCACCCACACAGCGCGTGGGCGGACAAGCGCTCACCGCCTTTACGCCGGTTCGGCATGGCGTCCCCATGCTCAGCATCCGCACCGAGACCGATACCGAGGCCAGCGGGGCCGACAATTTCGATGCCCGCATTCGCAAAGAATTGGGCCTGGTTGAGACGGATGAGGCCGTCACATACGTGGCTGAATTGAAGTTTGACGGCCTGGCCATCAGTCTGCGCTACGAGCAGGGTGTGTTGGTGCAAGCGGCCACCCGTGGAGATGGTGAGACGGGTGAGGACGTGACGCAGAACATCCGCACCATTGGACAAATTCCCTTGCGCTTGCAACCGCTCGATGGCAACGAACCGCTCCCCAACGTGATCGAGGTCCGAGGCGAGGTTTACATGCGTCGAGATGACTTCGAGGCCCTCAATGAACGTCAGCGTGCGCGGATTGCTGCCGGTGCCAAGCAGGAAAAAACCTTTGTCAATCCACGTAACGCTGCAGCTGGTGCCGTTCGACAACTGGATCCCGCCATCGCTGCCCAGCGTCCTTTGAGTTTCTTTGCGTATGGCTTGGGTCTGTGCGAGCCCGTGCAAGCGATGAACATGCAGACCCATTGGGATTTGCTGATGCGTTTGAAGGCCTGGGGTTTCCCGGTTTGCGAGCACGGCAGCCGTGTCCTGGGTGCGAAGGGGTTGGTGGATTTTCATGCGCGCATGGGCGCCTTGCGTGACCGTTTGCCGTTTGACATCGATGGGGTGGTCTACAAGGTGGACCGTCTGGACTGGCAGCAGCAACTGGGTTTTGTCACCCGTGAGCCACGCTGGGCGGTGGCTCACAAATACCCCGCGCAAGAACAACTCACCACGGTGCAAGCCATTGAGGTGCAGGTGGGCCGCACGGGCAAGCTCACGCCCGTGGCTAAGCTCGCGCCAGTGTTTGTGGGTGGGGTGACGGTCACCAATGCCACCTTGCACAACGAGGACGAAGCCCTGCGCAAAGACGTGCGAGTGGGGGACACGGTCATCGTACGGCGTGCCGGTGATGTCATTCCCGAAGTGGTGTCCGTCGTGATGGAGCGCCGTCCACCCGACACACAGCCCTTTCAGATGCCGCGTCAGTGCCCCATTTGCAGCAGTGACGCGGTGCGCGAAGAAGGCGAGGCCGATTACCGCTGCACCGGTGGTTTGTTTTGCAGTGGCCAACGCAAACAAGCCTTCCTGCATTTTGCCCAGCGACGCGCGCTGGACATCGAGGATTTGGGTGAAAAGCTGATTGACCAGTTGGTGGATGGCAACATCGTGCACAGTTTGCCGGACTTGTACCGACTGGGGTTGACCGCGTTGACACAACTCGATCGCATGGCGGACAAGTCCGCGCAGAACGTGCTGGTCACCAGCCTGGAAGAACGCCTGAAGGCGGTG
>VEQI01000248.1 GCA_018883305.1 Limnohabitans sp.
CAGCCAGGGTGTACACCGTGACAATGCGGCTGGAGACGGGGATACCCACCGCCATCGCACGCAAGCGGTTGTCGCGGATGGCCATCCATGAGCCGCCCAAGGGGGAAGCCACGACACGTCGCGCCCAGGCAAAGCCGATGAGCGCCACCACCAGGGAATACCAGGCCGACGTCTGCCCTTGCAAATCAAATTCAAACCGGCCCAGCACCGGCCCCATGATCACGCCCTGCAGCCCATCCGCGCCACCGGTCAGGTCGTCCAGCTTGTTGGCCAGCTCCAGCAAAATCATCGCGACACCCAGGGTCACCATCAGGCGCGTGAGATCGCTGCCGCGCAGCACGGTGGCACTGCACAGCAACCCCAACAAGGCTGACAACATCATGGCAAACAGCAGTCCCACCACGGGATCGGGATAGACATGCTTGGCAAACAGCGCCGCACCATAGGCACCCAGTCCGAAAAATGCGGCATGGCCCAGCGACACAATGCCGGTGTAGCCCAGAATCAAGTCGAGCGACAGCGCGAAGAGCGCGGTGATGGCAATCTCGTTGATCATCATGGCATGTGAGGGCACCGCCCAAGGCAGCAGCAAGGCCACTGCGGCACAACCCAATTCCAGCCAGAGACGGCGAGACCGTGCAGGCGTGATGATCGGGCTCATGACTTGCCTCGCGCAAACAAGCCGCTCGGGCGCCACAGCAAGATGAGCAGCATCAAGGCGTACACGATGAAGCCCCCCAGCTTGGGCACGTAGTATTTGCCCGCCACATCGGCCACACCCAGCAGCAACGCAGCCCAGAGCGGACCGGTGATCGAGGTGGTGCCGCCCACGGCCACCACGATCAGAAAATAGATCATGTACTTCAAGGGAAAACTGGGCTCCATCGACAACACCTCGGCCCCCAGCGCCCCGCCCAGGCCCGCCAGGCCGGACCCCACCGCAAAGGTCAGCAGGAAGATGCGGTTCACGTTGATGCCCAGCCCAGAGGCCACCGCCGGGTCATCCACTGCCGCGCGCAGTCGGCTGCCAAAGCGCGTGCGTGTGAGCACCCATTGCAATAACAGGGTCAGCACCGCACACACCCCCATGATGAACAGCCGGTAGTGCCCCATGCCCAACACCCAAGGGTCGTCACCCCATTCCGTGCGACCTCGCAACCAGTCGGGCAACTGCACGTTCTGCTGACTCGACCCCATCACATAGTCCACGCCCGCCACCGCCATGAAGGCCAGGCCAATCGAGAACAGCACCTGATCGAGGTGCGGCTTTTGGTACATGGGCCGATACAAGGAGCGCTCGAGCACCGCCCCTAGAGCGCCCACCAAGACAAACGTGAGGGGCAAGCAGGCCAGGAACGGCACGCCCCAGCGCTGCATCAGCACCACGGTGAGATAGCCCCCCGTCATGGCAAACGCGCCATGGGCCAGGTTGATGAAATTCATCAAGCCCAGCGTCACTGCCAGGCCCACGGCCAGCACAAACAGCAGCATGCCGTAGGCCAGGCCGTCGAACAGTATGGTCAGCATACGCGCACGGGATCAGCGGTTCTTGCCAGGATCCTTCACGTCTTTCAGTGACTCGAACTCGGTGTTGTAGAGCTGGCCGTTCACGCGCTCAACTTTGCGAATGTAGATGTTGTGCACCGCATCGCGGGTTTGCGCATCAATGAACATGGGGCCGCGCGGGCTCTCGAAAATTTGCCCCTTCATGGCCGCCAGCAAGGCATCCCCGCCACCCTGCCCTTTGGTCGAACGCAAGGCTTCATAGATGACACGCATGCCGTCATAGCCCCCCACGGCCATGAAGTTCGGGCGCATGCCGTTGTTGGCTTTCTGGAAGGCGTCGACAAATTTTTTGTTGAGCGCTGAGTCATGCGAGGCCGAGTAGTGATGCGAGGTCACCACGCCCAGGGCCACATCGCCCATGCCGTTGAGGATATCGTCATCAGTGACATCCCCGGTGCCGATGATGCGGATGCCAGCCTTGTCCAGACCACGCTCCACGAACTGCTTCATCAGTGCAGTGCCTGCCCCGGAGGGCACAAAGACGTACAGCGCCTCGGGCTTGAGATCACGCACCTTTTGCAGGAAAGGCGCGAAGTCCGGGTTGCGCAGCGGCACGCGCAACGTGTCCAGCACCTGCCCGCCATTGAAGAGGAAGCGGTCCTTGAAAAACTTCTCGGCATCGATACCGGGGCCAAAGTCGGTGACCAGGGTGACGGCTTTCTTGATGCCATTGCGCGGCGCCCAATCGCCCATGGCCACGGCGGCCTGCGGTACGGTGTAGCTGGTGCGCACAATGTAGGGCGAGGCCTGGGTGATGCTGGAGGTGGCTGCCGCCATCACCACCAGCGGCGTTTTGGATTGCGTGGCAATGGGCGCCGTGGACAGGGCCAGCGGCGTCAGGCCAAAACCGGCCAGCACTTGCACCTTGTCGTTCACCACCAATTCTTGAGCCAATCGTTTGGTCACGTCCGGGGCCGCTGTGTCGTCCTTGACGATCAGCTCGACCTTCTTGCCCGCCACACTGGTACCGTTTTGCGCCATGTACAGGCGGGCGGCGGCCTCGATCTGTTTGCCGGTGGAGGCAAAGGGGCCCGTCATGGGCAAGATCAGTCCGATCTTGAAACTGTCCTGAGCCCACACCGTGGCGCTGCCGAACACACCACTCAGGGCCAGGGCCCCCAACAGCACGCGTTTTTTCATGGTCGATCTCCTTGTCTATGGCTCGATAACGGCACAACAGTGTCCTGGCCGGCATCTTAAGGCAGATCAGCGGCCGGCCCGACCAGGATGGTCTAACATTGCGCGATCTACGTTGGAGTCCTCACCATGTCTCAAAACATTCTTCCCGCCCGCTACGACCACGTGGGCAGTTTCCTTCGCCCGCAGTACCTGCTGGAAGCGCGCGCCCAAAAAGCCAAGGGCGATATCACCCCCGAGCAACTGCGCAAGGTGGAAGACCAGGCCATTCGTGAAATTGTTCAGTTCCAGGAAGACGTGGGCTTGAAGAGCATCACCGACGGCGAGTTTCGTCGCACCTACTTTCACATCGACTTCCTGGAGCAGCTGGGTGGTGTGAAAACCGACATCCCGGTCACTATCAAAAAGCCCGATGGCACCGAAGAACTGGCTCCGCCCGTGATCCGTGTGATCGACAAGGTACGTCATGCCAAAAACATCCAGCTGGCCGACTTCGAGTTTCTCAAGCAGTGCGTGTCCGCCGGCCACACCCCCAAGGTCACCATCCCCTCGCCGACCATGCTGCACTTCCGTGGTGGCCGCGCCGGTATCAGCAAGCAGGCCTACCCCGAGCTGGACCCCACGTTCTATGACGATGTGGCCAAGGCCTATGGCGATGAACTGCATTCGCTGGCTGCGGCTGGTTGCACGTATGTGCAGATGGATGACACCAACCTGGCCTACCTGTGCGACGAAAAAATGCGCGAAGCGGCCCGACAGCGTGGCGATGACCCCAACGAGCTGCCGCACCGCTACGCCGACTTCATCAATAAAGTGGTGGCCCACAAGCCCGCTGGCATGACGCTGGCCATGCACCTGTGCCGCGGCAACTTCAAGAGCACGCACGCTGCCGCCGGCAACTATGAGCCGGTGGCCGAGGCGTTGCTGTCCAAGATGGACCTCGACGCCTACTTTCTGGAATACGACGACGACCGCAGTGGCGACTTCCGCCCCTTGCGTTTCCTGCCCAAGGGCAAGATCGTGGTGCTGGGTCTGGTCACCACCAAGTTTGGCGAGATGGAAACCAAGGACATGCTCAAGCGACGCATCGAGGAAGCGGCGCGCTACGCGCCGCTGGAGCAACTGGCCCTGTCACCGCAGTGCGGCTTCTCCAGCACCGTGCATGGCAACAACATTGCCGTGGAAGTCCAGCGCAACAAACTACGCCTGGTGATTGAAACCGCCCAGGAAGTCTGGGGCAACCACTGAGTCCACCATGACCACCACCCCTGCTCCACGCGTTCAACGTTTGCTGATCACGGGTGCTGCCGGCGCCTTGGGCACGCAGATGCGTGCCTTGCTCAAGCCCCATGTGGACAGCATGCGCCTGTCCGACATTGCCGGCATGCCAGCCGCACAAAACCACGAAGAGGTGGTGCTGTGCGATCTGGCAGACAAGCGTGGCGTGGACGCGCTGGTGGCTGGTTGCGAAGCCATCCTGCACCTGGGCGGTGTATCGGTGGAAAAGTCCTTTGAGGAAGTGCTGGGCCCCAACATCAGCGGCGTCTTTCATATTTATGAGGCTGCGCGCCGTCATGGGGTCAAACGGGTGGTGTTTGCCAGCTCCAACCATGCCATCGGTTTTCATGCCACGGCAGACACGCTGCAAACCGACTGCGCCTTGCGCCCGGATGGGTACTACGGTTTGTCCAAAGCCTATGGCGAACTGATGGCGCGTTTTTACTTTGATCGCTATGGCATTGAGTCCGCCTGCCTGCGCATCGGCTCATCATTCCCCGAGCCCAAAGACCATCGCATGCTGATCACCTGGCTAAGCTACCGTGATCTGGCCGAGTTGGTGCGTTGCTGCCTGTATGCGCCGCGCCTGGGACACACCGTGGTGTTTGGTGCGTCCGACAACCGGGACCAAACCTGGTGGGACAACAGCGGCGCCGCTCATCTGGGATTCCAGCCTCAGGACAATACCGAACCCTTTCGTGCCGCCATCGAAGCCACCGAACGCTGGCCAGCCGATGCACCCCAAAGCCGCTTCATGGGCGGCTTGTACGTGCAGATGGGGCCCTACCCCCTCTGAGCCCTGCTTGCTCCGGGGCACAACGCAGGCCGGCATCGGCATCCGGCCCTCGTTAGGTTCACGCGCCGGCCAGCCCCAGCAATCGCACTGCGTTGTCCTTCAAGATCCCAGGCATGACCTCGGGCTTGAAGCCTGCCACTTCAAAATCCTTCATCCAGCGCTCTGGCGTGATGAGCGGGTAATCGCTGCCAAAGAGCACCCGATCTTTGAGTAGCGTGTTGGCATACTGAATCAATTGCTTGGGGAAATACTTGGGGCTCCAGCCAGACAGATCAATCCAGACGTTGGGCTTGTGCGTGGCCACCGACAGCGCCTCGTCCTGCCAGGGAAAACTGGGATGGGCCATCACGATTTGCATGTCCGGGAAATCAATGGCCACATCATCCAGGTGCATGGGGTTGCTGTAGGCCAGTCTTAGGCCTCCGCCGCAACGCATGCCGCTGCCAATGCCGCTGTGCCCGGTGTGAAAAATGGCGGGCATCTTGTGCGCATTGATCACCTCGTAAATGGGCCAGGCCATCTTGTCGTACGGATGGTAGCCC
>VEQI01000461.1 GCA_018883305.1 Limnohabitans sp.
CCTTGCATGATCTCAAGGGCTACTTGGGGCTGGTGGCCAGCGCTTCATTGACGGATCTGGTGGCCCAGGCTGACCAGGCCGCCCGGCTTGGATCCCTGTCTCAAGTACTGCCGCTGTTGCCCCCCCTGATGTCCCGGCTTGCGGATCTCCAAACCCGATTGCGCGCCTATCAGGCAGGTATCATTGATGGCTGACAAGTTGGTGCCACCTCTTCCGTTGGCTCGGGGGCAGGGGCATCACCCCATCTGAATACTTTAGAACTCAAAGGCCTTCGGTGCGTCTCACCTCGATCAAACTTTCCGGTTTCAAGTCGTTCGTTGAACCCACCAATTTCATGCTGCCGGGACAACTGGTGGGCGTGGTCGGACCCAATGGCTGCGGCAAATCCAACATCATGGATGCTGTTCGCTGGGTGTTGGGTGAAAGTCGGGCCAGTGAACTGCGTGGCGAATCCATGCAGGACGTCATTTTCAATGGCACCACCAGCCGCAAACCTTCCAGTCGCGCCAGTGTGGAACTGGTGTTTGACAATGATGACCACCGTGCAGGTGGCCAGTGGAACCAGTTCAACGAGATTGCTGTCAAGCGCGTACTCACCCGGGACGGCACCAGCAGCTATTACATCAACAACCAGCCGGTGCGTCGTCGTGACGTTCAAGATGTGTTTCTGGGCACCGGGCTGGGGCCACGTGCCTACGCCATCATTGGCCAGGGCACCATCAGCCGCATCATTGAATCCAAGCCCGAGGAGTTGCGTCTTTTTCTGGAAGAGGCGGCTGGGGTGTCCAAGTACAAGGAGCGTCGTCGCGAAACGGAAAACCGCTTGAGCGACACGCGTGAAAACCTCACCCGGGTGGAAGACATCCTGCGCGAATTGAACGCCAACCTGGAGAAGCTGGAGCGCCAGGCCGAGGTGGCGCAGCAATACAAGTCCTTGCAGTCGGATGTCACGCTCAAGCAGCACCAGTTGTGGTTTCTGCGCCGTACCGAAGCCGCTGCTGACCAAACCCGTTTGCAAGAACAAATGCAGCAGGCCGTGCTTGACCTGGAGTCCAAGACGGCTGACTTGCGCCACATTGAAGCCGACCTGGAAACAGTGCGTCAGGCCCACTATGAAGCCGGCGATCAGCTCAATCAGGCGCAGGGGCATTTGTACGAGGCCTCCGCCGAAGTGGGACGACTGGAAGCCGAAATCCGCTACGTGGTGGAAGGTCGCCAGCGCGCCCAGGAGCGGCTGGCCCAGTTGAAAGACCAGATCAACCAT
>VEQI01000249.1 GCA_018883305.1 Limnohabitans sp.
TCGTGCCCCTCATCGCGACAAACCCTGCTGTTCTCAGCCACCTATCCTGACGGGGTGGCCAAGATGGCGACCCGCTTCATGCGCGAGCCTCGGGAAATCAAACTCACCGAACGTCACGCCGCCACCAAGATTCGTCAGCGCTTTTACGAAGTGAAAGACACCGAGCGTCTGCATGCCGTGGGCCTGTTGCTCAACCACTTTCGTCCGGTGAGCACGCTGGCCTTTTGCAACACCAAGCAACGCTGCCGCGATCTGGTGTCCGTGCTGCAAGCTCAAGGCGTGGTGGCGCTGGAGTTGCACGGTGACTTGGACCAACGTGAACGTGATCAGGTGCTGGTGCAGTTTGCCAACCGCAGTTGCAGCGTCCTGGTGGCCACCGACGTGGCAGCACGCGGGCTGGACATTGCCCAGCTGGAAGCCGTCATCAATGTGGACATCACGCCTGATCCGGAGGTGCATACCCACCGCGTGGGACGCACTGGCCGTGCCGAGGGCGAGGGCTGGGCCTTCAGCCTGGCCAGCATGGATGAGATGGGCAGCGTGGGACGCATTGACGCCATGCAAGGCACGCCCAGTGAATGGCACGCCTTGAGTGAACTCACGGCGTCTGATGCGGCTCAACCCTTGTTGCCGCCGATGGTCACCTTGCAAATTCTTGGCGGCCGCAAAGAAAAGATCCGGCCTGGCGATGTGCTGGGTGCACTCACCAAAGACCTGGGCTTTGCAGGCACACAAATTGGCAAAATCAATGTCAACGAGTTTTCCACGTATGTGGCGGTGGAGCGCGGCGTGGCGGACCGGGTGCTGCGCGGACTGAACGCGGGCAAGGTGAAGGGTAAATCCGTGAAAGCCCGAAGACTTTAATGCGTGCAGTCTTGAGAGGATGCCCTCCTGTGACTGGACAATAAGCCAGGCTTTCTACATAGCCATCATGGAGACAAACACATGAATTCCAAAAGAATTGCTTTGCATGCGCTGGCTGCCTTCACCTGCACACTGGGCCTGAACGCATTCGCACAAACACCCTCGCCCAACGCCCTCCCCAAAGGCCCCATCACACTGGTGGTCCCTTTTGCTGCAGGTGGTGCCACGGACATCGTGAGTCGACTGGTCGCCAAAAAAGTGACCGATAAAACAGGCGTCTCCATCGTCATCGAGAACATCGGCGGTGGCGGAGGCGTGGTGGGTGCACAAAAAGTGGCGCGCGCGCCCAAGGATGGCTCTGTGCTGCTCATGGGCACTGTGTCCACGCACGCCATCAACCCGATAGCCCGCGGGTTCTCCACCTACCATCCCTTGCGCGACTTCACCCCGATATCGCTGGTGGCAACGGTGCCCAATGTGATCGTGTTGAACAACAACGTGCCCGCACAAAACCTGAAAGAACTGATTGCCCTGATCAAACCTCAGCCGGGCAAATTGAGCTATGGCAGCTCCGGTGTCGGTACACCACCGCATTTGTCGGGTGAGCTCTTCAAGTCGATGGCGGGTGTGGACATCGAGCACGTCCCTTACAAGGGGGGCGGCCCCGCCATGACCGACTTGCTGAGCGGCAACATCCCGATCTTGTTTGATGTGTTGACGGGCGCGGCAGGCCACATCAAGAGTGGACGCGTGCGTGCCATCGCGGTCACCACGCCGCAGCGCTCGCCCTCGTTCCCGGATGTGCCGGCGGTGGCTGAGTCCGGGTTGCAAGGTTATGAAACCTATACCTGGAACGCCATCTTTGGACCTGCCGGTTTATCTCCCGCGGTCGCCGCCTCACTGGCTGCCGAGTTCCAGCGTGCCGTGGCCGAGCCGGATGTTCAGGAAAAATTCAAAGAGCTCAGCGCCATCCCGGTGGGTTCCACCCCAGAGGGTTTGAATGCTCACGTGAAATCCGAGCTGGACAAATGGGGCCCGGTGGTGAAGGCCATTGACCTGAAACTGGAATAAGCAGCTTCAGCGTTTCAGGAAGCGACCTGACGGCGAACGCCAGGGTCCACCACCGGCTCGCCATCCTCCTTGGTGAAGGGCGGCAACGGAGGCACCGGCAAAATCTCCAGCACCGCCTCTGAGGGGCGGCACAGCTTGGTACCCAAGGGTGTCACCACCAGCGGACGGTTCAGCAGAATGGGATGCTGACCGATGAAGTCCAGCAACGCGTCATCGCTGAGCGAGGTATCGCCCAACCCCAACTCGGCGTAGGGCGTTCCCTTCTCTCGCAACAAAGCGCGCAGCGGCTCACCTGTGGCGGCGGCCAATGCACGCAGCTCTTCTTTGGCAGGCGGGGTCTTGAGGTATTCAATCACCTCGGGTTCAATGCCGGCATGACGGATCAGGGCCAGCACGTTGCGGGAGGTTCCGCAGGCGGGGTTGTGGAAGATTTTGATGGGGCTCATGGGAGAATGATTCGCTGGGACAAGAACTTCAGTGAATCCAATGTGGGTTGTTGACTGCATTTTGCACGATTCATCACAAGTCATATTTGTCATACCGTCTTGATACTCTCCATGGAATCTCTGCTCGTCTCCACGGGTGTCGTCGCGCTTGCTGAAATTGGCGACAAGACACAACTCCTGGCCTTCATACTCGCGGCCCGCTTCAAGAAACCTGCACCCATCATTCTTGGCATCTTGTTGGCCACCCTGGTCAATCATGGGTTGGCCGGTGCTTTGGGCGCGTGGATCACGTCAGCCATCAGCCCCGGTACCTTGCGCTGGGTCTTGGGCTTGTCGTTCATTGGCATGGCGATCTGGACCCTCATTCCAGACAAAATCGAGGAAGAGGAAACGCAAGTGGCCCAGCGATTGGGTGTGTTCGGCGCCACCCTGATCACCTTCTTTCTGGCCGAGATGGGTGACAAGACTCAAATTGCCACGGTGGCCATGTCAGCGCATTACGCTGACCCCCTGCTGGTGGTCATGGGGACCACACTGGGCATGTTGATTGCCGATGTCCCGGCCGTCTTTGTGGGTGACAAACTGGCCACCCGCATTCCGATGAAACTGGTCCACACCATCGCAGCCGCCATTTTTGCGCTACTGGGTGCAGCCACGTTGATGGGTGCAGGTGCCAGGTTTGGCGTTTAACACCTCATGTGACTTCACCAAGACTCAACGTGAATCAGCCAGCCTGACAGCCAGGCCCGCCAGCACCGTGCCCATGAGGTATTGCTGAATGGCCAACCACCGAGGATGACGGCTGAACCAGACAGACAACCTGGCCGCGAACAACACAATGAGCAAATTCACCGAGAAGCTGACACTGATCTGCGTGAGCCCAAGTTGCACGCTTTGCGCAAACAGGGAACCATGCTCGGGCTGCACAAACTGCGGGAAGATAGACAGGTAGAAGACCGCAATTTTGGGATTGAGCAAATTGGTCATCAATCCCATGGTGAACAACTTGGCGTTTGAATCGAGGGGAAGTTGCCGGGCTTCAAACACCGAGCGTGCGCCCGGCTTGACCGCCTGCCAGGCCATGTACAACAGGTAGGCAGCGCCAGCCCATTTCAAAACCTCATAGGCCAGCGGAACGGCCATGAACAGTGCCGTCAAGCCAAAGGCGGCCGAGAACATGTGAACCAGAAACCCGGCTACCACGCCCAGCAAAGAAAGCACCCCGGCCTGATGCCCCTGGCAGATCGAACGTGACACCAGATAGATCATGTTCGGGCCAGGGGTGAGCACCATCAACAAGGCGGCGCCCGCAAAAATGAGGAGATCGGCGGTGGGGACCATGGCCATCTCTGGAGTCGAGATGACGTCAGCGAGCTGGAATGGCCAACGCTTTGTCCACCATCTGAGGTGCGGTGCCCAGATAGTTGATGGGGTCACAGAAGTGATCAATCTGGTTTGCACTGACCAGTTGAGTCACCTCAGGCATGGCCTTGAGCACATCGGCCAACGTGCGCTTTTGCGCCAACGCGGTACGGCAGGCGGCGTAGACCACGTCATGGGCCTCGTTGCGGCCCAGGATCGGGGCCAGACCCATCATCACGGCTTCGGCCACAATCAAGCCGCCGGTGGAATCCAGGTTCTGCTTCATGCGGGCCGTGTCCACTTCCAGTCCACTGAACATGAACACCGCTTGCGACACGGCTCCGGCGGTGTGCAAGAAAGCCTCAGGCAAAGCCACCCACTCCGCTTGCCACGGGCCGGTGGCACGCTCGAAATCCTGCACGGCACCATCCAGCGCCAGACCCGCCAGATGACGCACCGTTTTGGCGGCGCCGATCATGACTTCACAACTGATGGGGTTGCGCTTTTGCGGCATGGTGCTGGACGCACCTCGGCCCTGCACAAAGGGCTCAAATACTTCGCTGAATTCGTTGGCCATCATCAGGGACACATCAAACGCCATTTTGCCCAGCGTCATGGTCACCAGGCCCAACCACTGGGCGGTTTCGGCCAGGCCGTCACGCGCGGTATGCCAGGTGGTCATGGGCACACCCAGGCCCAGCACCTGCATCATCTCGGCCTGTACCTCCAAGCCACGTTCACCCAGGGAAGCCAGCGTGCCACCCGCGCCAGCAAACTGCCCCACCAGCACACGAGGACGCAGTTCCTGCAACCGTTCCAGATTGCGCTCCACCATGCCCAGCCAGATGGCGCACTTCAAGCCAAAGGTGGTGGGCAAGGCATGTTGCAGATGGGTGCGCCCAGCCATGGGCGTGTCACGGTATGTCTTGGCGAGTCGGCGCAACTGCACGGAGACGGCGCGCAAGTCTTGCTCCAGCAAGTTGAGGCCTTGGCGAATTTGCAGCACCAGCGCCGTGTCCATGATGTCTTGCGTGGTGGCGCCCCAGTGCAGGTACTTGCCGGAAGCACCCAGACCTTCGGCCACCTGGTGAACCAGCGGCAGGATGGGATAGCCGACATTGTGGGTTTCTCGCTCCAACCGCGCCATGTCCAGTTGCACGGCGTGCGCGTTAGCGGCAATGGCTTGTGCAGCGTCCTGCGGAATCAAACCCAGCTTGCCTTCAGCCACGGCAAGAGCCACTTCCGTGTCCACATAACGAGCCAACGTGGCGGTGTCGGCCCACACATGCCGCATGTCTTCGGTGGAAAACAGGCTGCCTAGAAAACGATTGTCAATGAGGGTGGAATGCATGGAATTTCCTGATGTCCGTACATCTTATATGTTTGAACATATGGCAGCCTCCGAGCGACCTTAACCTGCAGACCCCAACAACTGCATGCCTTGCGCAACGGCCGGACGCTTGGCCAGGCGTTCAGCCCAGGCACGCAGGTGCGGCAAGTCGGCCAGCTTGTCCACCAAGGCACGCCTGAGCACATAGTTGGGATACATCATCAGG
>VEQI01000250.1 GCA_018883305.1 Limnohabitans sp.
GGCTTGTCCTGCCCCGATCGTTGCTTTCAGGCCCATACCCGTATTGGTGGCGTTAAGTGTGTTGGCAGTGACAGTACCACCGGCAGGGATGATCGTGATATCACTGAGGGTGGTGGGCTTGAGGGTGTCCACCTGGAAGGTGATGGTGGCTTGATCACTCAGGTTCTGGAAGGCATCAACATAGCGCACCTTGAACACGCGATCAACCTGGCTCAACGCTACATCCGATTGGGTGTTAACCCAGGACAAGTCACGCAACAACGCCTGCACCTGCGTCGGGCTGAAGGCGCCACCCACCGCCTTGATGGACAACTGCCTCGTGTTCGCATCGAACGAATAGGTGAACGCAATGGTGTCACTGCCCGTGCCCAAGGTGGCCGCCGTCTCTGGTGTTGAAGCGTTCATGCCCACAAGCGTGCCGCCCAGACGCCACTGATCTGCGGCACTTTGAACCGATGTTCCCTCCACCACGATGGTGACCACATCTGTCACGGTTGGTCCCACCGCATTCGGCGCCAAGCGAACGCCTGTCGAGGTGTCAGCCAGCGTCAAGGATCGAGACTGACTTTGGGTGGATGCATTGATCAGTGTGTCGCCAGCAATTTGTCTGACAGCGTCTCCCACATTGGGAACAGCTGGCGGACTGCGGTCCAGACTGATGCTGGTGGTGTACTCCGCCAAGTTGCCGGCCTTGTCCGTGGCTGATGCCGACAGCATCAACTGGGATACGCCATTGGCGTCCTTGCCCAACGACAGGGCATCCCACTGCGCCAACGTGATGTTGGTGGCCCATTGCCCGTTGCTGCCCAGCGTGACGCCAGTGGATTCCCACACCACCTTGGAGGGATCATCGGCGTTTCGGTCGCGCAGTTTGAGGGTGAGCGTTCGATCTGATTCAATGTCGGTAAAGCTGCCGCTCACAGCCAGGGTAGCGCCGTCCTGGCTCAGATTGATGCGGGCATCGTCACTGACCACATTCATGTTGACGGTGGCACGGGTGTCCACCGTGAAAATGCGACTGCGCTCATCGTTGCGCGCCTCATTGCCGCTGGCATCTTGTCCAGAGGCCACCAGGACCCAACGACCATCGGTGAGGTTGCCCACCTGAGTGCTGGTGAAGCGTACTTCCCAAGCCCCGTTGGCGGCTACCACGCCTCCCGAACCCAGCACTTGTACTGAACTGCCCACTTGCATCAGGGCCACGGTCACCACTCGCCCTGCTTCCAGGCTGGTGACACCGCGCACGCTGAAGCCACCTTGGGCGCCACCACTCACCCCTGCCGTTTTGTCATCTGCAGTGACCGCGTCATCCAGGGATGAGGTGGCATAACTCAACACGGTTTGACCAGAGCTGGAAGCCAGCACCGTGTTGATATCGATGCTGGCGGTTAAACGCGCCGCCACATTCAGGGTGGCCTGCGCCAAATTTCCAGCCTGGTCTGTCACTGAAGCCGTGAGGGTGTAGTTGCCTTTGTCCTGAAGCAAACCCAGCGCCTGGGTGCCAGGTGTCAGGTTGATGGACCAGGTACCGTCAGCGGCCACCGCTGCACCATCTGTGGTGTAAATCGAGGCACCTTTGTCGTCTTTGATCGTGACGGTCACCAGCCGGCCGGCTTCAACGCCAAGCACCTTGCCCTTGACCATCACGCCTGTACTCACTGCCGCGCCGTTGAACAGCACCAAGCTGCTGTCACCGCTGAGCAATGAGCGTGTGCCACTGAGTAGATCGGTCAAATTCAAGGAAGCAGTGCGATCCACGCGCATCACGGGGCTGCTGGTGTAGGCGAGTGTCCCAGCGTTGCCCGCCTGATCTAGCAGGCCTGAACCGTTGCTGAGTATCAATTGCAGGGTGCCATCTTCACTCAACCGATCCAGCTGAGACACGGTGACCAACCATTCCGCAGTGAAACCCTGAGCGTCTGCAGAAACCGCATTCACGCTATCCAGCGTCGGCGCAAGAGCGCCCGCGCCCAGACTGGTCTTCAACGACAGAAGCTCTTTGGTCAGTCCTTTGATTTTCTCGTTGAACGTCAGTTTGAATTGGAAGGTGGCGGACGCCGCTGTTTCCAACTTGTTCAGATAGGCATCCTGCTGATACGCGACGGTGGCATCTGCACTGCTGACAGCCTGCACGCTCAGCACCTGTGCTGCCTGGGTGTCATAGCGCAAGTTCACGTCCGTGCCCAGCTTGGCGCCGATGTTGCCCGCTTTATCAACCATCCGGTTGCGTACCGTGTAATTGCCATCTGCCAGGGGGGCGGCGTTGAAACTTTCAAGGCTGACCCAGTCACGAAGCACATTGCTGGTAGCTGTGTCCACCACCTGTACTTGCACATAGTCTTGTGTATCGTTGGTCGAATAAGTGGTGAGGTCTTTCAGGGTTTTGTTGGAGGTGTATCCCGTGCTGCCACCCGTCAAGGTCTGCACTGCCACATTGGGCACAAGGGTGGGCGCTGCGGTATCCAACTGGTAATACACATCACTGACCACGCTCAAGTCACCCACCATCGCGCTGATTCGGGTGGTGCGGTCTTTCAGCGGCAAGCCCGCATTCCCGGTGCGAGCCCACAAATCCGGCAAGGTGAACTCCATGACACCCGCGCCCAAGTCCGCTGCGGTCACCGCCCGCTGATAAGTCGCACCTGTCAAGGGCTGACCATCCAGCAGAATCTTGACCACGGCACCCACCTGGGTCTGGCTGGCAAAACGCACTTGAACCGTGGGGGTCTTGATGTTGCTGATGCCATCGTCGGGCGACAAACCGGTGTCTGAACCAGCTTTCAGCAACACGCTGTTGAAGTCATAGCGCACGGACTGGTCAAGCGCCATCAGCCCCACGCCCGCTGCATTTTCCACTTGCACGCGGTACACATGGGCACCGAACATGGGTCTGGGCATGTCAAACGACCAAGTCACGCCATTGGCCGTGGTGTTGAAGCTGGAGACCACGCCCAGACGGGTGAAGCTGCCATCGCTTTGACGGTCATAGACCACCAGCGACTCACCCGTTGCCAGGGCCGCCTTGAGCTCTCCGCCTAGGGTAGGCGTGGCGGTGTTCTGGATGATCCATTCAGCCGGGTGCGCGGCGTCCAGGGGCTGCAAGGTGAGCATATTGCTGCTGATGCTGTAGGCGCTGCCACGCGCACCGGTTTGTAGCGTCAGCGGGTCATACACGTCCGCGCTGAAATTGTGCACGCCGTTGGCCAGCGGTGTAGTGACGGCAAATGTCCACTGCGTACCGGTCACGGTGGCCAGGCCCAGCAGCACATTGCCGTCGTACACCCGAACGATCGGACGGTCGCTGCCGTCTGCGCGCAACGCATCAGGTAGCGCCTGGTTGAGCGTACCGGTGATGATTGGCAGGTGTTCGTCTGTGGTGGCCCCTTTGGCCACTTCGCCCGTGGGGTTGACCGAGTAACCTGGTGCCGAAACACTGGCCAACCCGCTACCCATGCGGTTGCTGTCCGTCACGCTCGTCACCGTCGCCAGGGTTTGGACCGTGGCCGTATTGAGTGCCAGCATCAACGTGCTGCTGGCTGACGCATTCCCCGCTGGGTCGATGAGCGTCACGGTGACGTTGCTGGTGAAGCCTAGTCGTGCCGTGTCTGCCGGAAATTGGCTGGTGGTGGGATCATCGGTCCGTTGAAGCTCCAATCGCCAGGTGCCTGCCGATGAGACTTCCACGGAATACGTGAGGTTGTCCCAACGCAAGGTGAGCATGGATCCAGCCTCACCCGTCCCGGAGAAAACCACCTTGTCTTGTCGATTGATGAGGTTCTGCGGCAGACCTTCCAGCTGGATCGGCTGGATGGTGGGTGCTTGCGCCACTGTATCCAGGGTATAGGTCAGCGCGGGACTCATGGCCGAGGCATTACCAGCCACATCCACCCAACGCGCCTTGAACGTGTAGACCCCATCGGTAGAACCGATAGGCTGCCCATCCGCCGGGGCCAGTGTGTTAGCAGAAATCTTGACCACGTTCGCCGCCAGATCGGTTGAATCCAGCACTTTCACGCCCCAAGGCTTGGTCAGGTCACCGTCTCGGTACAACTCGAGCCGATCGCCCAACTGTGGTGCGTTGCTGCCGGTGGCCAATTTCACGTTGAAGGTGGGCACTGTCACGTTGCTGCGACCATCGTTCACGCCCACGTCATCTTTGGTTCCCCGTGTGGAGTCGGCGCTTTTTTCAATACCCAACGCATCCGGCGCAGGCGAGGCCGTGCTGTCGAGTTGAAATTTCAGTTCACTCGCGTTACTCAGGCCCGCCTTGTTGGTCTGCGTCACCTTCAGGGTATAAAACCCTTCCTTCGTGGGGGGCGTGTAGGTGTTGGTGGTGGTGACGGTGCCTTCCGCAGCTTTGTTGGTGTGTAAGGCATCGGTGTAGCGTGTCAATTCATACACCACTTTGGCCTCGACACCGGGTGTGCCCTCCACGCCACTCAGCTTGATGCGTACATCACTGGAGTCGCTCTTGCCCTTGGAGGTGTCATTCTCCAGTGCCACCACCAACGGGGTGATCTGAGTGTCCAGCGTGAAGCTCAAGGCGCTGGAATCCAGACTGATATTGCCTGCCGCATCGATTTGACGACGCTTGACGCTGTACAGGCCTTCGATCAACTGAGCCGCTTGATCCGTGGAGCTACTTAGGTTTTTCCAGTTGGTGAGTTTGTCGCCATTCAAGCCATTGGCCGCCCCCATGGCATCCAGGTAGGTGGGCAACCAGTCGGTGGTCTGACCGGCGCGTTGCACGCTGTATTGAAGCTGGGCCCCGCTTTCTATCGTGGGTTGTTCATCTGCCAGTCGAAAGTTGCTGGTGATGTTGTCACGGGCAAAACCGGTCAAACCGTTGGTGGTGTCCTCTTTCAAGGAGGGTGCACTCAGCGTGGCTGGGCGCAAGGTGTCAAGCACGAAATTGACGTAACCCGTGCCCGTGCCCAAGGCCGTGGAGATGTCCACCTGGCTGACGTTGCCGGCCTTGTCAACCAGACGTGCGGCAATGCTGTAGGTGCCATCCTGGCTGCCGTCCGTCAGCAACTGGGGCACGCGCTCTGAAAACGCCTGGATGATGCTGCCGTTCTTTTTGATCTGGTATTCCAGCCGCAACTCATTGGCGTCATACGCAATGGGTTTGAGCAGGGGGATTTGGGTGATGTTCTTGCCGTTGCTGGTATCTGTGACCAGCGACACGCTTGGTGCATCGGGTTTGAGGGTATCCAGCACATACGGCAGTGGCGCAGAATCGGGTAGTTGCACGCCCCCCGGCGCGGCGCTGATG
>VEQI01000251.1 GCA_018883305.1 Limnohabitans sp.
GTCCCAGCAGTTGGGTCCCCGCGAGGCCCCTTCCTGCGATGTAGTGCCGTCCTTCATGGCCGTCTCACGCCGGGATCAGCATTAACCGCCGTTACCCAACAGCTTCAGCACCGACTGCTGGCTGGTGTTGGCCTGCGCCAGCACCGCCGTCGCTGCTTGCTGCAGAATCTGGGCGCGGGCCAGGTCCGTGGAGGCCTTGGCGTAATCCGCGTCCTCGATCTGGCTGCGAGAACTGGAGAGATTCATCGACACGTTGTTCAGGTTGTTGATCACGTGGTCGAGTCGGTTCATCACCGCACCCATGGTGGCGCGAGTGGCGTTCACCTTGTCCATGGCGCCATCCAGCAAGGCCAGCACGGCTTGCGCACCTTCGCGGGTGTTGATGCGCACTGAACGGCTTTCCACCGCCAGGTCCACGTCGCCGGTGATGTCACCCGTGATGGGGCCCTTTTTGCCGAAGTCGGCCAGGTCGATGGTGATGTACTGGTTGGCGCTGGCGCCCACCTGGAAGGCCATGCGGCCCACACGCGGCGGATCCATGTCGGTACTGGCACGGCCACCGAAGCTGCCTTCCTTGAAACCCAGGTCACGGAAGTTGCTGAGGGCACCAAAACCATCACCACCGGCGGTGATCACGATGGGACGGCCATCGCTGTTGAGGCTACTGGGGGTCAGGCCATCAGAACCAGGCAGCGTGGGAAGCACGGGCGCGGCAGAGATCATGCGCACCGAACCGTAAACGGTCTTGATCCCCATGTAGCTCAAAGGTGCGTTGGCATTGCCCAGGACGGCAGCTTTGTAAGCAGAGGTCAGGTTGACAGCGGTCACATCGGTCTTGCCAGCCGAGTTGGCGGTGACCGTGTTGATGGTCATGGTGGGCGAGGTTCCGGACGTTGCCGCACCGCGCACATCGAATGCTGAACCAGGCACCGAGGACGTGATGAGGATGGAGCCGTCCGAATAGGAGACTGCTCGCAGGTTCTTCAACGTACCGGAGTTGTTGATGGCGTCAGCCAGTTTTTGTGCTGCCGTGGCTGCCGTGGACATGTCGTTGCCGGCCGCGGACGTGGCCGTCACCGTGACGCCATTCACTGTCACCGTCACCGTGTCTGCAGCGGCGGCTGTACCACCCGTCAGCTGAATTTTGGTTTGCTGGGCCACTTCCCCGCCCTTGCTCAGGCCGAAGTCGGATGCATTGAGGTCTTGCACGCTGGAGTCAAACCATACCGACATATTGCGACCATCGGTGGTGGAGAGCGTGACACCCTGACCATTGTCCGTGGCAACCACACCATGCTGACCCGTGCGCTGGTTGATGGCCGTGACCACCTTGGCGCGACGATCCGCGCCACCCTCGTTTTGGACAAAGTCGACATCAATCTTGACGCCATTGACGTACAGGGACTGCACGCCACTCACTGGTGCGTTGGTGGTGGTCACCGAACCCACGGACTCCGCCGGGTTTGCCACCGCCTTCACGCCTGTGAGGGTGGTGCTGTCATTGATGGCCGCCGCGATGGCGATGGCGCTCGATGCAGGATCGCTGCTGGACACCAGGGTATTGGAGTTGGGGTCGTCGACATCGCGCGTGGCGCGAATGGGTACACCATTGATGACCAGGTCGCCCGTTGTCAGACTTTTGACATCCGCCACATGGCTGGGTTGTATTTCTGCGGTGCTGACCGCGCCGGTGGAGCCGGCGACAGGCACACTGGTGGCTGCCAGCGTGAAGGATGTGCCAGGCACACGAGAAGTCAGCACGATTTCACCGACATTGCTGCCACGGCTGGCAAACACGCTGGATGTGGTGTCATTGTTGATGTTTGTGATCAGCGTGCTGGTCACCGCTTGTGGGGTGCTGGTCGCAGCAGCTGTCACTGAATAAGACTTGCCATTGACCACCACGGAGGTGACGTCACCCGTCAGGACCGTGCCGGTCAGATTGACGGTGTTGATTTGCGGGGTTGACGCATCCACCGGCGCACGTGCACTGGTGTTGAGTACGGCCTGGTTCTTGGTGTAATCACCACTGATCAGACCGGCGCGGCTGATGTCTCCACCCTGCACTGTCCCCAGAACCACCGGCGTCTGCACCTTGGATTCCAGCGAAACGGTCGCGCTTTGCACGCCCTCACGCATACCGATGCGCTGACCGAAGGCCACGGCATTGGCGGGTGCAACAGCTTCAAAGCGAACTTCAATGTTGCGGCCATCGGTGGCCACCAGTTGAATGCCTTTGGCATCCGAGCCTGTGTCAATCGCTTTCACACCCGTCTTGTCGCTGATGGCGTTGATGGCGTTGACGGTGTTTTGACGGGTAGCCTGGCTGTTGTTGAACACCGTGGTGATGTTGGCAGAGGCAAAGCCGTTGACGAACACCACGCCCGTGGCGATCGGCCCGTTGGTCATGCTCTGGCCGCTGTACACGTTGGCATTGACCTTGGCAAACACACCGGTGCCGGCGCGCTGCGTGGCGTATTCCTGGGTGGTGTTGACCACGCTGCCCAGGCCGGTGGCGCCGGGTTGCACGTCAATCTTGTCCACCTTGCCTTCAGAGGGCGCATAGCTGATGCTGATGGTGGATGAGCCGCTGGAGTAAGACACGGTGCGACCACTGGAGCTGTCGAACTGTGAATTGCCCTTGAGGGCGGCGGCAATCTTGGCCGCAGCCAAGGCAGGCGTGCTCTCGGCACTCGTCAGCACCACGCTGACACCGCCCACCGTGATGGTGCCCACCTGGGGCGTTCCGCTGAAGGTCAGCGACTGAATTTCACCTTGTGTGGTGCCCTGGTCCACGGCCACACGGTTGATGGCAGCGGCAATGGCAATGGCACTGCCTGACGCGTTGTTGCGGGGTGACAGCAGATCGTCTGCCGCAACCGACGGACCAACGCTCACGCCATTGATGGTGAGGTCACCCTCACGCATGGCGGGAATGCTGCCCTGCACGCCCACGGTCATGGTGAGCGCACGCGGCGTGGTGGTCAGGTCCAAATAGGCGCCGGTGGCGTCTTCGATCTGATAGGTCAAGTCGCCAGAAACCACTGAACCATTCGAGCCTGTGGTTTGAGAGAACGTGACCGTGGCCGGCTTGAGGCTGCTGAGCGAGCCGGTCATCTGAATTTGCTGGTTATCACTGTTGGTGAACACCGCCGTGATGGCGCTGCCAGCCGCGGCACCGGAGGGAATGCTGAACTCCAGTGAACCACTCTGCAAGAACTTGCCGGTGTTGGCAATGGCCTCCACCGCTTGCGTCACGGCTTCTCGAACCGTGGTGGCTTTGATGACAGTGGCGTTATCCGCCAGCATGTTGCCGCTTTTCACTTCAATGGCAGCGCGATCCACATTGCCATCAGCGCCACTGTAGGTCAGGCTGACAGTACCAGCGACCGTGATGTCCGTGACGTTGGTGTTGGCGGTGGTGCTGGTGAAAGTGACCGAGTTGGTGGCAGCAGCACCGGCAGTGAACCCGGCCAGGGCGCCACTGAATGTGCCTGAACCTGCGGCAATGGTGCCTGCAGCATAAGCTGACGCCACCTGCGCACCCGTGAGGTCCGTTGCGGCGGTCAACGTTTTGCCAGCCACCGTCACCGACTGACCTTTCTTCATGTTGGCAAACGTCACCGCAGCGGACTCCGTGGTGGATGCGGTACCGTCAGTCGTCACCACATTGGGAACGACGTGCGAGGCGGTGACACCGTTGGCCACAAAGTTGGACGAGGTGTTGATGGTATTGACAATGCGATCTGCCGCTTGTGCCAGCGTCCGCTCCGAGCTGGTCATGGCAATGTCTTGACCAGCCACAGAAATGGTTCCCACTCCACCACTGGTGCCTGAGAGGTTGAACTGCTGAATCTCTCCCGCATCCGTGCCGGAGAATGATTTGGCCGTGGTGGGCTGAATGAACACATCGCCGAAATGCGTGTCAGATGTCACCTTGTACAGCGGCATCTCACCCACTTGCTGACCACCCTTGCCGTTCAGAACAGAGAAACCGTTCCATTCGGTGTTGTCGGCAATCTGGACAATTTGTTGTTTGAGCTGCTGGAACTCCAGGTCCAGATAGCTGCGATCCGCATTGCTGTTGGTGTCGTTGACCGCTTGAATGGCCAACTCACGCATGCGGGTCATCATGTCATTGATCTCACCGGTGGCGCCTTCAGCCGTCTGGATCAGGTTGATGGCATCGCCCGCGTTTCGCACCGCCTGGTTCAGGCTGCGGATCTGATGCGTCATGCGTGTCACGATGGACAAGCCAGCCGCGTCATCACGGGCGGAATTGATCCGCTTGCCGCTGGACAACTGCTGCATGGCCACGCTCATGCTTCGATCCGTCGACTTCAAAGAAGCCTGCGAAAACAGCGCTTTCGAATTGGTATTGATAACTGCCATTTCTATTCTCCTGACCTACTCGGCCGTTCAAAACTTCAACATTTCTAGCAAACGGCGTGCCAAATATTTGTCGACATGTTGAATCAGGTTCTGCCTGAGTTTTCGACCGATGGACGCATACATAAGGGTGCCGGTGGCAATCTTTTGACAGCTGGGTGGCAAGCGGTTGCCGCTTGCCGCTCAAGCGGCCATGGCCACTCAGTGCGACTGCTCGCTGCCGGCAACGGCGGCGCTGTAATCTTCCAGAGCCAGGCTTTCTGCCACCAGCTCCAGCTGATCCGGGTACATGGCCAGGCCGATGCGAACCACTTCCAGCGCACGGGCCGGCTCCAGGTTGCAACGCAGGGCACGAACCAGCATCACCAGGGTGAAAGGCTGGGTGTTTTCGCCTTGAATCGTGATGAGTTCGCTCAGCAGCTCAATGGCTTGCGCCCACTCTTGACGCATGATGCACAGCAGGCCACCAATGGCCAGCATGTCTTCGCTGTTGGGATACAGGCTCAGACCGGCATCGCCCAGCGCGTGCGCCAGATCCATTTGCTCGGTGGACACCAGTTGCTGGATGGACTCACGGATCTCTGCCGGAGTAAAGCGGCTGATAACGTGGGGCTGCAGCAGGCTACCGGTTGCCGCTTGATCCATGAGGACTTGAATGAGGGACATGGGGACTCCTGTGGGTTGTGAAGGAGTGGCGGGTTTGCCACATGTCGATAACCAAGCAAGATACTTGCCAACACCAAAACATCCCCCATGAGCGCTTCAATTCAACTGAGCCACGCCATTGGCTCAAGTTCGAAAAGTATCTGTTGTTTAAGTATTATTTAATTAAAAAGAACTAATGGAATGGAA
>VEQI01000252.1 GCA_018883305.1 Limnohabitans sp.
CCGCTGGAACACCTTGCTGACCGCCCTGCAGCAGTTCAAGGACGACTACGCCAAGAACCAGCCCATGTGGCGTATCTTGCCCGAGTTCTGCGCCAAGCATCCGCGCTATGAGCGCATGGGCTTGCGTGACCTGTGCCAGCTCATTCACGAGATGTATGCCAAGTACGACATCGCGCGTCTGACCACGGAAATTTATCTGAGCGATCTGACGCCGGCCATGAAGCCCAGCGACGCCTTTGCCCAGATTGCACAGCGCAACACCGAGCGTGTACCCATCGATGAACTGGAAGGCCGCATCACCACCAGCCTGGTCACGCCTTATCCGCCAGGCATCCCGCTGCTGATTCCGGGCGAGGTGTTCAACCGCAAGATTGTGGAGTACTTGCGTTTTTCACGTGAGTTCAATACCCAGTGCCCGGGCTTTGAGACCGACATCCATGGCCTGGTGTCGCACGTGGATGAACAAGGCAAAACCCACTTGTTTGCAGATTGCGTCAAACGCTGATCGGTCGGGCTTTGACAAGAAAAAGGGCCGGGGATGACCGGCCCTTGTCACGTCAGCGGTGAACGATGTTCAGGCCGCCGGCTCGTCAATGCCACCCACCACCTGACTGAAACCACCATCCACATACGTGATTTCTGCGGTCACGCCGGCGGCCAGATCACTCATCAGGAAGGCAGCGACGTTGCCCACATCCTCGATGGTGACGTTACGACGAATAGGGGAGGCTTGGGCCACCACGCTGAGGATCTTGCCAAAGCCCTTGATGCCGCTGGCCGCCAGGGTCTTGATGGGGCCAGCGCTGATGCCATTGGCACGCAACCCACGGCCTTGACGCCCCACGGACTCGGCCAGGTAACGAACCGAAGCTTCCAGCGAGGCCTTGGCCAGACCCATGGTGTTGTAGTTGGGCACGGTGCGAATGGCGCCCAGATAGGTGAGGGTCAGCAGTGCCGAGTTGTCATTGAGGTAGGGCAGGGCTGCCTTGGCCATGGCCGGAAAACTGTAGGCGCTGATGTCATGGGCCACTTTGAAGCCCTCACGGCTGAGGCCTTCCAGAAAATCACCGGCGATGGCCTCGCGCGGGGCATAACCAATGCTGTGCACGAAGCCGTCAAACCGGGGCCAGTGTTGGGACAGGTCGGCAAACAGTTTGTCGATCTGGGCGTCATCGCCCACGTCGCAGTCAAACACCAGGGTGGAGTTGAAATCGGCCGCAAACTCCTGAATACGATCCTTGAAGCGCTCACCCACGTAGCTGAAGGCCAATTCGGCGCCTTGGTCGTGGCAGGCCTTGGCAATGCCGTAGGCAATCGAACGGTTGGAAAGCACCCCCGTGATCAGAAGTTTTTTTCCACTCAAGAAACCTGTTTTTGTGGCCATGCCAACGCTCCAGCTGAAAAATCTTGCAGAATTGTCGCATGCGTTGGCTTGCGTTACTGTGGTTGGGGTGGATGGCGGTGTCCGCGTGGGCGGGGCATGCCTATTCGCAATTCGGTGACATCAAGTACCCGCCTGGTTTCACGCACTTCGCTTACGTACAGCCACAAGCACCCAAAGGCGGGCGGATTCGTTTCCCCATGTTGGGTGGCGGCTTTGACAAACTCAATCCCTTCACGTTGAAGGGGGTGGAGCCCCCCGGCCTGGAGGGCTTGCTCTTTGACACCCTGCTCAGCCGCAGTCTGGACGAGCCCGCCACGGCGTATGGCTTGCTGGCACGTGATGTCACGGTGGCGGCCGACGGCCGTTCCGCCGAATTTGAACTGCACCCCGATGCCCGTTTTCATAACGGCGATCCGGTGCTGGCACTGGATGTGAAGCACTCCTTTGACAAACTCAGTGGCAAGGAGTCCGCGCCCCAGTACCGCATGTATTTCTCGGGCATTGCCGGCGTGACGATCCTGGGCGATCGCAAGCTGCGCTTTGATTTCCGCGATGTCAATCGTGAGTTGCCATTGATCGCTGGCAGTTTGCCGGTGTTCAGTCATCGTTGGGGAAACGGCAAGCCACTGGATCAGTTGATCACTGAAGTTCCCATTGGCAGCGGTCCCTATCGACTGGATGATTTTCACCTGGGTAAGGACATCCGCTTCAAGCGCGATCCCCACTACTGGGGGCGTGAGCTGCCGGTCAATCGCGGGTTCTATAACTTTGATCAGATCAGCTTTGATGCCTACAAAGACCCGGTGGCCGCTTTTGAGGCCTTCAAGGCGGGAGAATTTGATTTCATCCAGGTCTACATCGCCAAGGACTGGGCGCGTCAATACAAGGGCGGCAAGTTCAACACTGGGGAACTCATCAAGCGCGAGTGGCAACACGCCAACCCCGTGGGATTCCAAGGCTTTCTGTTCAACACGCGTCTGCCCAAATTTGCCGATGCCCGTGTGCGTCGAGCGGTGGGGCTGGCCCTGGACTACGAGTGGATGAATCGACAGATTTTCTACCAGTCGTATACCCGTGTTCGTGGTTATTTCACCAACAGTCCTTTTGAGGCACAGGGCTTGCCGACACCCGATGAGATGGCCCTGCTACGATCGATCAAGCCCGCCGTGCCTGAGGCGATTCTCACCACCGAAGTCCCCACGCCGCCCGTGACGCTTCCTCCCAGCTCGCTGCGTGGCAACCTGCGACTGGCGCGTGAATTGCTGGCCCAGGCTGGATGGCAATACCGCGATGGCGCCTTGCGCAATGCGCAAGGAGAGGCCTTCACCATCGAGTTTCTGGACAGTGCCGGCAGCATGGGGCGGGTGGTGGCCCCCTATACACAGACCTTGGCCAAACTGGGCATCCAGGCCAGTTATCGCGTGGTGGATCCGTCCATCTATGAAAAACGCATCAAGGACTTCAGCTTCGAGATGATCAGCTCACGCACCTTGGGTCAGCTCACGCCTGGCTCAGAGTTGCGACGTTATGAATCTCGATATGCCATGGTGCCTGGTTCCTCCAATCTCACCGGTGTGGCAGATCCGGTGGTGGATGCCTTGGTGGCTCAGGTCATGCAGGCCCGTGATCGTCCTGCTTTGACCGTGGCGGTGCGGGCCCTGGACAGAGTGCTGAGACATGGGTTTTACGATGTGCCACACTGGTATTCGCCCGTGCATCGGGTGGCTTACCACGCGGGCCTGTTTGAACAACCTCAGCAGACACCCCTGTATTACCAGCCCGAACCGTGGGCGATGTCCACTTGGTGGTCTCGTGCCACCACAACCCCCTGACGGTGTCCGCCATGTTCGCCTACATTCTTAAACGCTTGCTGCTGATGGTGCCCACTCTGCTGGGGGTGTTGTTGATGACGTTTGTCATCATCCAGTTTGTGCCCGGTGGGCCGGTTGAACAAATGGTCGCCAGGCTGGAAGGACGTGACGCCGGTGGTGAGGTGGTACAGCAAAGCAGCAACTACCGAGGTCGGCAGGGGGTGGATCCGGCACGACTGGCCGAGATCCAGGCCCTCTACGGCTTTGACAAGCCGGCCCCGGAACGCTTCTGGCAAATGCTCAAGCAATTTGCCACCTTCGACTTGGGGCGCAGTTTTTACTACACCAAGGATGTGTGGCAACTCATCCAGGAGAAACTGCCGGTCTCCATCAGCCTGGGCTTGTGGACATTTTTTCTGAGTTATCTCATTTCCGTCCCGTTGGGCATAGCCAAGGCCGTGCGTGCCGGTTCCCGGTTTGACACGGTCACCAGCCTGCTGGTGCTGGTGGGTTATGCCATTCCTGGCTTTGTGCTGGGGGTGGCCCTGCTGGTGGTCTTTGGAGGACAGTTGCAATGGTTCCCTTTGCGCGGGCTCACGTCCCCCCATTGGGCCCAGTTGGGCTGGGGCGCACGCATCACGGATTACCTTTGGCACATTGCCTTGCCTGTCACGGCCAGTGTGCTGGGGGCTTTTGCGGTGATCACCATGCTCACCAAGAATGCTTTTCTGGAAGAGATTCGCAAGCAATATGTGCTGACCGCCCGTGCCAAGGGCTTGTCGGAGCGCACCGTGCTATGGAAGCATGTGCTTCGCAATGCCATGATCCCGCTGGTCACGGGCTTTCCAGCGGCGTTCATTGGCGCGTTCTTCACCGGCTCCTTGTTGATCGAGACGCTGTTTTCACTCGATGGTCTGGGCCTGCTGAGTTATGAAAGCGTCATGAAGCGCGATTACCCGGTGGTGCTGGGCAGTTTGTATTTGTTCACGCTGATTGGCCTGGTCACCAAGCTCATCAGCGACCTGTGTTACGTGTGGGTGGATCCGCGTGTCAAATTCGATTGACCTTACTCACAACCGCAACAGCCCGGCTGCGCAGGCCAGTGAGCCATCGCGCTCGCCAGCACGCCGGGCCTGGCAGCGTTTTCGTCGTCACCGTCTGGGGTTTGCCAGCCTGATCTTGTTTGGCGTGTTGTTTTTCATCAGTTTGTTGGCCGAAGTGGTATCCAACGACAAACCCCTGGTGGCTCGGTATGACGGGCGCTGGCTGTTTCCCATTGTCCACAACGTTGCGGAAACAGCGCTGGGCGGCGACTTTGACAGTCCGACCGATTATCTGGACCCGTTCATCCAGGCGCAGCTGGCCAAACCCGGCAACTGGGCCTTGTACCCGATCAATCACTATCACCACAGCACCATCAACTACTTCGCACCTTCTCCCAATCCGTCCGAACCCTCGCGCCATAACTGGTTGGGGACCGATGACCGGGGGCGCGATGTGGTGGCGCGCTTGCTGTACGGGTTTCGTGTGTCTGTTCTGTTTGCCCTGGCATTGACGCTGGTGGGCACGGTTTTGGGCGTGGTCACAGGTGCACTGCAAGGATTTTTTGGCGGGCGTACCGACTTGGCGTTCCAACGCTTCATTGAAATCTGGAGCTCCATGCCGGAGCTGTATCTGCTCATCATCCTGTCGGCGGTGTTCGATCCCAGTGTGACGATGCTGCTGGTGTTGCTCAGCCTCTTTGGCTGGATGGGGTTGTCCGATTACGTGCGTGCCGAATTTCTACGCAACCGGCAACTGGACTACGTGCGCGCTGCGCGTTCCCTGGGCTTGAGCAACTGGCAGATCATCTGGCGTCATGTGCTGCCCAACAGCCTCACGCCCGTGGTGACGTTTCTGCCTTTCCGTATGAGTGCCGCCATTTTGGCGCTCACCAGCCTGGACTTCCTGGGGCTGGGCGTACCGCCTGGCACGCCCAGCCTGGGCGAGATGCTGTCACAAGGCAAAAACAACATCGATGCCTGGTGGATCTCACTC
>VEQI01000253.1 GCA_018883305.1 Limnohabitans sp.
TCATCATGCTCAGCGACAGCACGCGACAGAGCATGGCCCATCGTCCTGGCTGGTTGAACTTGTCGGCCGTTCAAGAGGACCGCTTGTGCGTCTTTGACCAGGCGGCTTCCGACGTGCTGGTTCGTGCAGGCCCTCGACTTGCCGAAGCCGCTCATCTGGTGGTGGGCTGTTTGCAGCGTCTGGACAAGGCGGCCAAGCCATGAAGCGACGCACCGTTTACTGGACGCTCGGGTTGCTCCTGTTGAGCACCTGTTTGCTGGTGTTGGGGGGTGGCGTGGGGAGCCAAGGGTGGTCGTGGCCGAGCGAATGGTTGTCCGATCCCGTCTCTGCGCAAATCTTCTGGGACATCCGTGTCCCGCGCAATCTGGGCGCCTGGCTGGGTGGGGCCTTGCTGGGTTTGTCGGGTGCCGTGGCGCAAGGTCTGTTTCGAAATCCGCTGGCCGACCCTTATTTGCTGGGTTCTTCCGCAGGGGCCACCTTGGGCGTGAGTCTGTATCTCAGCACCTGGGGTGGTTCCATGATGATGCTGGCGGTCTGGGAACGATTGGGTATCACCGGGGCTGCCTTTGTGGGCGGTTTGCTGGCCGTGATGCTGACCCTGACACTCTCCCGCGGAATGCAGCACACCATGCGTTTGTTGCTGGCAGGTGTGGTGGTGGGGGTGGTGCTGGCAGCATTGGCTTCACTGGTGGCCATTCTGGATCCACACCTTTGGCAAACGTTGCAGGCCTTCATGTTGGGATCTGCCGCGATGATCGATTCATCGGCCGCCGTTTTGATGGGGGTCATGTTGCTGATCTGTCTGAGTGTGGCCGTGTGGTGGTCTCGCGTTCTGGATGCACTTCATCTGGGTGAGGACACGGCACGTAGCCTGGGCATGCCGCTGTCTTGGGCCCGCTGGGGACTGATCAGCGTGATGTCACTGGCGACGGGCACGGCGGTGTCGCAGATGGGCCTGATTGCCTTCATTGGTCTGGCGGCGCCTCACGCGGTTCGGGCCACCGTGCGTTGCACCCATGCCAGCTTGCTGGTGTTGTCTGCACTCATGGGTGGGGTGCTGTTGCTGGCCTCTGACCTCCTGGCGCGAGGGATACGGGCGCCGGAAGAGTTGCCGGTGGGTCTGTTGACGTCAGTACTGGGAGGCGGCTATTTGCTCTGGCGCATGCCGCGGATGGAGCGTGGCGCATCATGACATCGCAAGCAGTCACCGCGATATCTGCGCAACATCTTTCGGCATCCCTGGGGGGGCGAGACGTATTGCACAACATCGATCTGCAAATACCCCAGGGTTGCTGGACATGCGTGGTGGGACCAAACGGGGCCGGCAAGTCAACCCTGCTGCGCGCCCTCGCACGTTTGACACCCAGCACTGGTCAGGTGCAGTGGTTAGGCCAAAACCCAGACCTCATGCATCGACGCGATCGAGCCAAAACCTTGTCATGGCTAGGGCAGAGTGAAGACGCCGCATCTACCCTGCGTGCGCGCGATGTGGTCATGTTGGGGCGATTGCCGTACCTGGATTGGCTGGCGTCTCCGCGCGCGGTTGATGAGCAAGTGGTTGACGCGGCCTTGAAGGCCACGCAAGCCTGGTCCTACCGTGATCGCATCCTGTCCGAACTTTCAGGCGGTGAGCGTCAGCGCGTATTGTTGGCTCGTCTCATGGCCGGACAAGCGCCGTTGATGCTGATGGATGAGCCTTTGTCCCACCTGGATCCGCCGCACCAGGTGGATTGGCTGGAGCAGGTGCACTGTTTGCGCGCGCAAGGCACCACCCTCATGACCGTGCTGCACGACATCGGTCTGGCCTTGATGGCCGATGTGGTGGTGGTGCTGAATGAAGGTCGTGTCGTCGGGCAAGGTCGACGTGACGATGCCGGCTTGCATCGAATCATTGAATCCGTTTTCGATCAACGGATTCGCATCGCGGGCGTGGACGGCCAATGGGTCGTGTTACCGCGCATGGGACCATGACAGCCATTTGCGTCATGGTGTTGGGCACCTCCAGCGGTGCGGGCAAGAGCTGGCTGGTGACCGCCTTGTGTCGTTATTACGCCCGCCAGGGTCTGCGAGTGGCTCCTTTCAAAGCCCAGAACATGAGCAATAACGCTCGGGTGGTGCCGGGCGGTGAAATCGGGTCTGCACAATATTTTCAGGCGCTGGCGGCTCGGGCACAGCCTGATGTCCGCATGAATCCGCTGCTGCTCAAGCCCGAGTCCGACACCCACAGTCAGGTGGTGCTGATGGGCCAAGTAGATGCCGCGCTGGGGGCCATGCCCTGGCGTGATCGCGCGCCAGTGGTCTGGCCGCACATTGCGCAGGCGTTGGACAGCTTGCGTGCCGAGAATGACCTGGTGGTGATCGAGGGGGCGGGTTCGCCCACGGAAATCAACCTCATGGACTGTGACATCGTGAACCTGCGCGTGGCACGTCATGCGCAGGCACGCTGCCTGTTGGTGACGGACATCGACCGCGGCGGTGCCTTTGCGCACCTGTATGGCACCTGGGCGCTGCTGCCCCCTGAGGATCGGGAACGCCTGTCGGGTTATGTGCTCAACAAGTTTCGTGGCGATCCCGCGTTGCTGGCACCAGCCCCTCAACAACTGCACGCCATGACAGGCGTCCCCGTCCTGGCCACCCTGCCCATGGTGCTGGGCCATGGCTTGCCGCAGGAAGATGGTCTCCCTGATCCCAACGCGCTTCAGTCCCTGCGGCAACCTGGCCAAACGGGTGCCGCCTTCAGCGAATGGAAGGCCACAGGTGAACAAGAAGCGCAACGCCTGCGGGTCGCGGTGCTGACCTACCCACGCATCAGCAACCATGACGAGTTTCAACCCTTGTGTCACTTGCCCGGCGTGCAATTGATCTGGGCTCGCCATGTGTCCGATTGTGAGGACGCAGATCTGTTGATCCTGCCTGGCAGCAAGCACACCAGCAGTGATCTGGCGTGGTTGCGTCGGCAAGGTCTGGATGCCTGCATTGCGCAACATGCGGCACGAGGACAACCCGTGCTGGGCATTTGCGGCGGCCTGCAGATGTTGGGTGAGGCCTTGATTGATCCGCATGGTATTGATGGCAATGCGCCTGGCTTGGGCCTGTTGCCCTTGGTGACGGTGTTCGAAGTCGACAAAACCGTGGTGCGTGGTACGCACGCGTTTGGTGAGCTGGGTGGGCCATGGTCAGCGTTATCTGGGCAACTGATCCAGGGTTATGAGATTCATCACGGACAGACGCGCTTGCACACGGGCATGTTGCAAGCGGGTGTCACGGCACAGACGGTGTTGCCCCATGCACTGGGTTGGCAAAGCCAGCAGGGTGCCGTGCTGGGTTGTTATGTCCACGGCCTGTTTGAGAACCCGGGCGTGATAAGGGCCCTGTTTGGGGTGGATCAAACGCCTCTGGAGGAGTCCTTTGATCGGCTGGCCGATTGCATCACTGCGCATATGCCTGCCTCGGGCCTGCAAGCGCTGATTCAGTCCTGAGTCAGCGTTGATCAGTCAACCGTGGCCCCGGAAATACGAATGCCTTCGGCCCACAGATCGATTTGACGCGTCACGAACAGTCGGAACTCGTCGGGTTGGCTGGTGACCACGGTGCTGCCCAGTTCCTGCATTTTTTGGATGACCTCGGGTTGACGAAGCGTGTCGATCAAATCGGCACTCAGTTTGTCCACCACGACTTTGGGCGTGCCTTTGGGTGCAAAGAAGCCAGCCCAGGGGGCGGCATTGAACCCTGGAAAACCTTGTTCCGCCACCGTTTTGAAATCGCTGCCCGGCACACGTTGAGCGGTGGTGATGGCAATCAACTTCAGCTTGCCAGCCTTCAGGTGCGCTTGCATGGCCGGCAAACCGGTGATGCCGATAGGCAGGGTGCCACCCAGCAGATCCGCCAGCATGGGTGCACCGCCCTTGTAAGGAATGTGGGTGACCTGCACGCCCGCGCGTGCCTTGAGAATTTCCACCCCCAAATGTGAGGCCGTGCCATTGCCGTCAGAGCCATAGGCATATTTGTGGGGCTCTCGCTTGAGCAGGGCGATCAGTTCAGGCAAGTCATTGGCGGGTACCTGAGGATGAACCACGATGGCGTTGGGGTAGATCGTGGCCTGTGTCAGGGGCTCAAAGTCCTTGAGCGGGTGATAAGGCATGCGTTTGAACAGTGTGGTGTTGATGGCGTGCGAACCCGTCACACCCAGTACCAGGGTGTACCCATCAGGCTCGGCTTTGGCCACCAGGTCCGACCCCAGATTGCCGCCAGCGCCTGGCTTGTTGTCCACCACCACGGGTTGACCCCAGCGCGCAGACAATTTGTCGGCCACCGTTCGGGCTGTGATGTCAGTGGCCCCCCCAGCGGCGAAGGGCACCACGATGCGTACCGGGCATTGAGGAAATTTATCCACGCTTTGTGCCCACAGGGCAGGGCACACCAGTAAAAGGCTCAACGACAAGCAACGGATGAGGCGCATCACACAGTCTCCAGGGGGGCGGAAGGAAAAATATCAGACATTGGGCGGTTGGTGTTGCCCTCTAACCAGAATTGAAGGTGTTGCTTGGCCAAGTCTTGCCCGAGGGTGGGCACGGCATAGGCCAGGTACTTATTGATCAAGGCCTCATCGGACAATGGGCAGTTGGCGTCACCCGCCACAGCGGTGACTTCGTGGGTATGTGTTTGACCGTCGTCGGTGGTGATGTGCAGGCAGGCACCGCGTTGACCACGGGCGGACCATTCGGCGTCCACCTCGATCTCCACCTGTGATTCCAACTGATGCAGCAATGGGTCGTTGAACAAGGGGGCCTGATAGACCGATGGATCAAGTCGTCCATGAGTCATCATCGCTGCCAGGCCAAAGCTCAACGAGAACTGGGCTTGTAACGGGACTGTTGGCGAGCGGTTGCCACAGTAGGTCACCGCTTCTTGGTAAATCCGCAGGCGAATGGTGCGGATACGCGCGGGGTCCAGCCGGGGACGAAGCACGTGGGCGCAAGTGGCGCCATAGTGCACATGCCGAACAGCGGCAAAGGGTTTGATGTAGGCCGACATCATTTCATAGTGATCAAAGCCAGGCCATTGCAAGTGCTCCAGGCCCAAGGCCACCTGAGCGTACGCACTGGATGCGTCGGACGGCGCTTGCAAGCCACTGGCCGTGGTCATGGCTGCCATGTGTCCCAGTTGCGCTGAATGGCCAAGATAGGTGTTGCGAATGTTGGCACCATGCCGAACCGGCCAGTACAGGCT
>VEQI01000254.1 GCA_018883305.1 Limnohabitans sp.
CTTCAAGACCATCGGCGTGTCGTCCGAGCAGCAGGCGCGCAACCGTCGCGACATCGAGACCATCCTCGAGACCACCATCGGCGAGGTGATCGACAGCTTCATTCCCTGGCGCGAGATCAGCAAAGCCTACTTCCATGCGAAGGAGGAAGCAGCCCCCACCCCGGTCGTCGCGGCACCGCCCGTGGTGGTCGATCCCACCCGTGTGGCCTATTTCTGCAACAGCTACCAGCAGTACTACCCCAACGTGCAGACATGCCCGGTGCCCTGGCAAGTGGTGCCGTACTGAGTTCAGCGTGATTTCAGAGGGTCAGCGTCTGTCGCTGACCGCCACGCTGGGAGTAGCGCACCGTGCCTCCCAGCGATTCCACTTCCACCACGGCCTTGCGCTCACCATACACGCGCCGGCGCAGCCAATCGGCTTCTTCCCGAATTTGTTCCTGATTGGCCAGCATGCGGCTCCAGCACCGGATGTCCGCCGACCAGCGGTAACCTCGCTGCTTGAGCAGTTCCTTGGACTCAAAAGGTGAGCCCAGCGCGTACAGTTTGAACTGTGCCTGGTTGAGCGTTTCCAGCAAAGACAACAGCACCGGTTGCTGACGTTGCGGCAGTCGGCGGCTGAGAAGCTCCAACAGTGCATGACAGTCGGTTTCGGCTCGGTGCGCTTCGTAAAACAGGCCCTGGGTTTGCAGCAGGTACTCCAGCTTGGCCGAGCCAAAGCCTTCTTCTTTCCAGGGCACGTCTTTCACGCTGCAGGCCCAGGCCAGTTCCTCAAACACCGGCCAGCGCTGCTCCACAAAGGGGCGGTCAAAGGCGGCGTTGTGGGCCACCACCACTTGCACGCCGCGCAGCAGTTGTGTCACCCGTGCATCGTCGATGCGTCGGCCTTGCACCATGTCGTCCGTGATGTGATGAATGGCAGTCACGGCTGGCGGGATGGGAAAGCCTGGGTCTTCCAGCTCGTCAAACACCTCCAGCACGCGATGCACCACGCCGCTGACCGGGTCGAATTCGAACAACAGCATGCCCAGTTCGATGACTCGGTCTTGCTGCGCGCTCAGACCGGTGGTCTCGGTATCCAGCACCACCCCACGCATGAGCGAGGTGCCAGGGGCCACGTCTTCATAGTGCAGGCGAGGGGTGAGTCGGCGCAGCACGCGGTAATCCGGGTGTTGCTCCAGGGCCTGGGCCCAGCGTTCGTGATCGTGCAGGTCTTGGGACATGGAAGGGGGGCAGTCGTGACGGTGGGTGAGAGCAGGTGGGCGGCGTTTCATTCGGCGACGGCCGGGGCACCCTGCATCAAAGGGGGAAAGCTGAACGCCAGCAGCAGCATGGAGCAGCCGCCCAGCGCAATGATGGGGCCCATGCCAATGGCACTGGTCAGCCGTGAAGCCACCAGCACGCCGATGGATTGCCCGGCGAACAAGGTGCCTGCAAAAAGCGACATGCCAATGCCGCGCATGCGCGGCGCCATTTCGGAGGCATGCGCCTGCAAGGTGTTGTGGAACATGGAAAATCCCACGCCCGCCAGGGTGCTGGCCAGGGCCGCCAAGCCCCACCACGGCGTGAACGCCAGGGTGCCGAATGACACCAACACCAGCAACCCACCCAGGCGGCACAGACCATCGCTGCCCCAGCGGCGAATCAACGGGCGCGCCAGCAGCATGTAGAGCACGCCGCCCACGCCAAACAGTCCGGCCAGCACACCACTGCGGCTGAGCGAAATGGCCAGGCTTTCGTGCAGATGGGAGGCCAGCAGCGCCATGGCGCCAAACACGCTGGCGCCATGCAGCAGCACGGTGCCCAGAATACGGCGTGGCCGTCGCTGGCTCAGCACCTCGAGGGCTTGTCGCCAGGGCGCCTGTGCAGGGGGCTCGTTGACGTGCAAGCCATGGGGTGTGGCCTGGCGTGGACGGGCATGGGCATCCAGCCACATCCAGCATCCGGTCAACAGGAACACCGCTCCAATAAAAGCAAAACCCCAGCGCCAGCCCACCGTGTCGGTAAAGAGTCCGCCCAGCACCTGGCCGCTGACCAGGCCCAGGGTGGTGCCCAAGCCAACTTGGGCCAGGGTTTCCTGCCGAACCTCATAGGTGGTGTTGTCCCCGATCCAGGCCAATGACACCGGAATGATGGCAGCCGCAAACATGGCGACCAGCACCCGCGACGCCACCAGCCAGCCCAGTTCGGGTGACATGGCGCACGCCAGACAGCCCAGGCTGCAGGCCAGGGTGGTGAAGGCCACCACCCGGAATTTGCCCACCCGGTCAGCCAGCGGGCCATAGACCACTTGCATCAAGCCGTAGGTGATGGCAAAGAGCGAGATCACCCAGGCCACGTCGCTCAAGCCGGTGTTGAATTCACGGGCCAGGGCGGGCAGCATGGGGTCGCACATGCGCTGCACGGTCATGCTGCAGCACGACGCCAGGGCCATCAAGGGGATCAGTCGTGACAGGGGAGCGGACACGGAGGAAAGAAAGGGTCGCGCGTGACCAGTCACGCGCACCCGCTGATTATCTGGCAAGCGCTATCACGGGGTGAGGCATGGGGGTGTGAGTTCGACTGAAAAATGCTGTGAGTGGCGCTCACATTGCGGCTAACATTCCGCCATGCGATCCTGGAAACAATGGAGTTTGGTGCTGGTGCTGGCCACCGCAGTGGCTCAATGGGCGTTGACCCTGGTGCCTTCGACAGGCGAGGCTCGTGGACGGGAGTCGGCCCCTGCGTCCACGCCCTCCGCGCCAGCAGGCGGGGTCGAAGGCCTGGGATCGGCGCAGGTGCTGGGCCTGTTTTTCACACCGCCCTCGGGGGCCGGCAAGGCCTTGGTGACCTGGATCGATGGTGCGCGGGAAGAGGTGCTGGTTCAAGCCTATGGGTTCACGCACAACGCCATCGCCCAAGCCTTGTTGCGTGCGCAGCAACGGGGCGTGCGCGTGGCGGTCTTGCTGGACCGAAAAAGCAGTTCGACCAACCGTTATGTGATTGATCTGCTGCAAGGCACCCCTGTGGCCTTGCGTTTTGACGGGGAGCACGCCATTGCGCACAACAAGGTGATGGTGATTGACCAGCGCATTGTGGTCACCGGCAGTTTCAACTTCACCAATTCCGCCGACAGCCGCAACGCGGAGAACCTGCTGGTGCTGGAGTCGCCCGCCCTGGCGGCGCGCTTCCACGACAACTGGCAGACCCATTGGGGGCATGCCTCCCCCCAACCTTGATCGGCGTTGTGAGGGGGCGCTGGCGGCGGGATTTAGTCTGTCGCCTCTAAAGCGCATTCAAACGCTTGTCAAAAATGGGTGGCAACCTACAATCCTTTTCATGCTGCACCGCAACAAGTTCGGCGACAGCCACTCAAGTTCCGGTACCCAACCTACATTTTTAGGAGATTCCAAATGTCCCTGACCCCTGAGCAAGTCATCGCCGCCAACAAAGCCAATCTGGAGACCTTGGTGGGTCTGACCAACAAGGCCTTCGCTGGCGTGGAGCAACTGATCGAGTTGAATCTGGCTGCCGCCAAGGCCGCCATGTCCGAGAGCCAGCAGCAAGCGCAAGCCGCACTGACCGTCAAGGACGCGCAGCAACTGTTGGCCCTGCAAGCCAGCCTGTTCCAGCCCCTGGCCGAGAAAGCCGTGGCTTACAACCGTCATCTGTATGAAATCGCTAGCAGCACCGGCGCTGACTTCACCAAGGCCTACGAAGCACAGGTGCTGGAAGCCCAGCGCGCTTTCAACGATCTGGTGGATAACATGGCCAAGAATGCACCCGCCGGCTCCGAGACCGCCGTGGCTGCCTTCAAGACGGCGGTGTCCGCCGGTAACAACGCGCTGGAGTCGGTGCAGAAAGCGGTCAAGCAGGCCACCGATCTGACCCAGGCCCAAGTGCGCTCGATGACCGAGCAAGTCGCCGGTGCTGCCAAATCTGCAGCCAAGAAGCGTTGATTCGGCTGCTTGCATGACCCGCTGGCGCTTCGGCGCCCCCAAACGGCGCCTTCGGGCGCCGTTTGCGTTGTCCGTCGCGTGATCGTGGGACGGCCATTTTTATTGGAAGATCGGGGTCTGGCCTCAAACAGACAACAGGAGCGTGTGACGTGGATCAGGTCGATGCAGTGGTGATCGGTGCCGGTGTGGTGGGTCTGGCGGTGGCCAGGGCCTTGACCCAGTCGTCCCGTCTGGGCGTGGGGGAGTTGCTGGTGCTGGAGTCGCAAGAGGCCATTGGCATGGGCACGAGTTCACGCAACAGTGAAGTGATTCACGCCGGGATTTATTACGCGGCGGGTTCACTCAAGGCACAGTGTTGCGTGCAAGGCCGTCAACAGCTCTATGCCTATGCGCAGGAGCGTGGCATTCCCCATCGGCGCTGTGGCAAATTGATTGTGGCCACCGAACCCTCACAAATTGCCCAACTGGACGCCATTGTGCGCAAAGCGCAGGCCAATGGCGTGGATGACATGCGCATCCTGTCACGCGCCGAGGCGCAGGCCCTGGAGCCGGCGCTTCAATGCGAGGCGGCCATTTTGTCGCCCAGCACGGGCATCATCGACAGCCATGCCTACATGCTGTCTCTCCAAGGCGATCTGGAGCAGGGGGGCGGCATGGTGGTGTGCCACAGCCCAGTGGCCTCGGCCCGCTGCGAGCGCGATGGCACGGTGTTGCTGATGGCGGATGGATCGGCATTGAAGGCCCGCATCGTCATCAATTCGGCGGGTGTGTATGCCCCTGGCCTGGCCGCGCGATTTGAGGGCATGCCGGCCCAGCACGTGCCCACGGCCTATTACGCCAAAGGCAACTATTTCACGCTCAGCGGCAAGGCGCCGTTCTCGCACCTGATCTATCCGGTGCCAGAGGCGGCGGGGCTGGGCGTACACCTCACCCTGGATCTGGGCGGGCAAGCCAAGTTTGGTCCCGATGTGGAATGGGTGGATGACCCCGAGCAACTGGCCGTGGATCCCCAGCGCTGCCGTGACTTTTATGCCGAGGTTCGCCGGTATTGGCCGGCCCTGGCCGATGACAGCCTGCTCCCGGGTTATGCCGGCATTCGCCCCAAGTTGGGCGGTGCGGATCAACCCGCATCCGACTTCGTGATCAGCGGTCCGGACCAGCATGGTGTGCCTGGCCTGCTGCATTTGTTTGGCATCGAGTCCCCAGGCCTCACCAGTTCATTGGCCCTGGCAGATCGGGTGGTGGCCTCTTTGGAAGCGGCGCTGGCCTGACAGGCTCAACGCCG
>VEQI01000255.1 GCA_018883305.1 Limnohabitans sp.
GCTCTTGAACGGCCAGTGCTTGCTGGATGTCCAACTCCACGCGCTCCACCAGGCGCAACAACTGGGCCATGAACTCGCGGAAGTTGGTGGCCTCGGCCACGCTCAGGGGCTGTTGCTGGCGCTCTTGCAGCTTGGCTTTGTAGGTGTCGATCATGCCCAGCAAGCGTTGCCGTGTGGCCAGGTGCTTTTGCGTGGCCTGGATGGCGGCCTGCAGTTCCTGGCGACGCTTGCCTAACGCGTCTTCAGCTTTTTTGGCCAACAGGGGCCAGGTACTACGGGGCTTCATGGGTTCAGTGTGCCATCAATTGGCGCAGTTGTTGTCGGGTGGACTCGTAATCCTCGCCCCGGTTCATGTCTTGTCGCAAAAAATTCACGATGCGGTCATGCAATTGAATGGCCTCATCCACTTCCGGGTTGGACCCACGCTCATAGGCGCCCACCTGAATGAGATCCAGGTTTTGCTGATAAAGCGTCCACAGGCGGCGCAAGCGGTTGGACATTTTGAGGTCCTCTGGCCCCAACAGGGATTGCATCAATCGCGAGATCGAGCCCGTCAGGTCAATGGCCGGGTAGTGCGCCGCATCGGCCAGCTTGCGCGAGAGCATCACCTGTCCGTCCAGTGAGGCACGAGCAATGTCCACGATGGGGTCATTGGCGTCGTCACCCTCGGCCAGCACGGTGTAAATGGCCGTGATGGAGCCGTGGCCATGACGTCCCACGCCACCACGTTCAATCAGGTTGGGCAGCAACGCAAACACCGACGGCGGATAACCCTTGGCCGTGGGTGGCTCGCCAATGGCCAAGCCGATTTCACGCTGCGCATGCGCCACACGGGTCAAGCTGTCGCACAGCATCAGGACGTTCATGCCCTGGTCACGGAAGTATTCGGCGATGACATGCGTCATGTGGGTGGCCTTCAGACGCATCACGGGTGACACGTTGGCCGGGGCGGCAATCACCACCGACTTGGCCAGACCTTCCTCGCCCAGGGACTCCTGAATGAACGCCTGCACCTCACGGCCACGCTCACCAATCAAGCCAATCACCACGATGTCTGCCTTGGTGAAACGTGTCAACATCCCCAGCAGCACGCTCTTGCCCACGCCAGAACCCGCCACCAAACCAATGCGCTGGCCCTGCCCCACCGTCAAGACACCGTTGATGGCTTTCACCCCGACATCCAGCACATGCTCGATCGGGCCACGTTCCATCGGGTTGAGCGGTCGCCCCATCAGCGCCAGGGATTCTTCACACACTGGCGCGGGCTTGCCGTCCAGCGGCTGGCCTCGGCCATCGATGACACGCCCAAGCAGTGCCGGCCCCAATGCTACTTGCGAGGAGCGATGCAGAATGCGCACCATGTCTCCCGGGCCCACGCCCACCGGGTCGGTGAACGGCATGAGAAACAAAGTTTTGTCATTGAAGCCCACCACCTCGGCCTCGATGCGATGCCCGTGCTGGCCCACCACCTCGCAACATGCACCCACCGGCGCCATGATGCCGCGTGTTTCCAGCGTCAGGCCCACCAAGCGCACCAGGGTGCCGGTGCGCTCGGGTGGCGGCACCCGCAGATGGGGCACACGTTGTTCAACCACTTGGGCAAAATCCATCATGATCAACCTGCTTGCACCATGCGCTTGATGGTGGCGGCCACTCGGTCGTGTTCCTGGCTCACGATCATGCGCACCAGCGCCAGTTTGTCTTCGTAGCTGTTGGCATTGTTCAGCAGCTCGGTGGGAATGGTGGGCTTGGCCTTCTTCTGCTCTTGCTTCATGCGCTCGCGCATCTGCTTGAGTTGTTCATCGGGGGCCAGGTCCTCGTCCTCGGCGGCATCCTCCGTCGTAGCCACATCGGTGGCAGCCAGCGCCACCGCACCTTCGGGCAGCGGCTGTCCATCAGACGTTGTCGTGACAGCGTCCTTCGCCGCTGCCCCGGCGGCGCCCTCTGCGGCGGCCTGGGCCGAAGCCTCCTGGCTGGCTTGCTCGGCCAGTTGGGCCTCTTCGGCGGCCTTGGCTTCAGCTTCGGCCTGAGCCTTCTCCTGCGGCGTGGGTTCGGGCGGTACCTGCGCCATGTTCGGGTTCTCCGCCACCAACAAGGCCAGTTGCGGATTGAGGTAGTAAGGCGTGGCGGTCTCGTTTTGTCGCCAAGCTTTGAAAGCCGAATCCACAGCCGATTCGGCCAGCTCTTCCAAGGCCTCCTGGCTGGGTTCTCGACGCACCAGTGAAAGCATCATCGGACGCACCACCAACACAATGAACGCCAGGCACATCACGGTGCGCAAGGCGATGTTCACCCAATCAAGCATCTTGCTCTCCTTGGTTCGTCTCATCAGCGTCCATCGCGCGTGGCGCCGCCGGTTCGCGGCCACCGGAGGAAACGGACGGGGCTACCTTGCGCGCAGCGGCGTCTTGCACCTCGGTATCGCGTTGGGCCAGGGGTTGACGGAAAAACGGCGACTGTTCTCGCCAATCTTCTGGCTGCACCAACAGCCCGCGTGCCAGCGCTTCCAGGCGCGTACCCACCAGGTCTTCCACCATGGTGTCATTGACCACCACACGCACGCTGCCGGGCTGCAAGGTGTGTACGGCCTGCAATGTCAGGTTGGACGCCAGCTCACCCACATGGTCTTGCAAACGGGCTTTGTCTTGCGGATTGAGCTCCACCACCAACGCCGGGTTGCCATGCAGGTCCAGCTCGTCCAGGCAGCGCTGGATCAAGCGTTCCACCGGCGCAGAGGACAGGTTCAACTCACCCAGCACCAGTTGCTCAGCCAAATGCATGCTGAGGCGTTTGATGGGCTCGTACAGACTGTCGGGTTGAGCCACCAGTGACTGCACTTGTTCCACCAGCTTGCCCAGTTGCCGCTTGATGGGCTCGAACTCGGCTTCCAATTCTTCGCGCAAGGCTTGCAAAGCGTTGACCTTGTCCAACTCCGCTTGCAGCAGCGCGGCTTCCAGCGCCTCGCGGGCTTGGGCGTTGGCTTCTGCCAGTGCGGCTTCCCGGCCTTCATTCAACCCTTGCGCATGGCCTTCCTGGCGAGCGGCCTCGCAGGCTTGTTGCACGGCTTCGGAATCCAGCGCCTGAGGTGCGTCCACGGCGGGGTTCTCTTGCGCAGGCGCTTTGTCTTGAGGTGTCTCAGAAGGCGTTGCATCGCCCGATACAAGCGGTAAGGCAGCGTCATCGGGCGGGGGGGCATTCACGGCATCCTCGCCTACTTCAGCCTCTGGCGCGACGGCGACCATGTCACCTTCGGGGACCGCGTCAGCCTGGACTGATTCGCAAGCAAGCGTATCTGTTCCTGGCACCACACCTTCATCGGCGGTGGAGCCAGCATGACTGTCAGGCACGGACGTATCCGCATCCTCCATGTCCGCCACGGGGTTGAGTCTGGCATCCGGGACAAAGGGCGCGTCTGCTTGCGCCTGCGCCACGTCAGCAGCCTCTGCAAGCGTTTGCGCCCGCGCGGCAGCAGCTTTGGCTTCGGCGTCTGCCTTCAGGGCCTCGGATTCATTCAGAAATTTGGCCGTGCCCAGTTGCTTGGGCGTCCAGGCTTCAAAGCCACCGGCATCTTCCACCACGCGCGCTGGGTCAGGCACAGCCAGTTGCCGAAACTGTTCGGTCTGATAGTCCAGACGCGGCACGCCTTCCCAGTCCTGCGCCGCAAAACGCCCGTCCCCTTTGGACACGGGCTGCAGCAGGGCTTCTGGCGTCCAGGCGGGCTGGACGGCGCGCTGTGGCGTGGGATTAAACAAAATCCGCGCCTCCCAACATCAGCTCGCCGGAATCGGAGAGCTTGCGCGCCGTGCGCATGATCTTCTTCTGTGCCTCTTCCACGTCGGCCAAACGCACAGGCCCCTTGGCTTCCATGTCGTCGCGGAACATGCCACGGGCACGCTCGGACATGTTGTCCATGAAGCGTGCCACCACCTCTTCGCTGGCACCCTTGAGAGCAATCATGAGCTGATCGGGTTCGACGTTGCGCATGAGCACCTGGATACCCTTGTTATCCACGGTGACCAGGTTCTCGAAGGTGAACATGTTGTCCTGGATCTTTTGCATCAGGTCCGGGTCAATTTCACTCAAACCCATCATGATGGAGTTCTCCAGCTCGGTCTTGGTGGAGTTCATGATCTTGGCCGCAGCCTCGATGCCACCAAAGCTGGACGACTTGGCCGACGAGTTCTTGGAGAACTGCATCTTCATGATGGCTTCCAATTCAGCCATGGCAGAAGGCTGCACGGTGTCCAGGCTGGCCACGCGCTGCATGATTTCCGGACGTGAGTCGCCAGGCAAGTAGATGAGAACGTCGGCGGCCACCTGGGATTCCAGCAGCGACAAAATGATGGCCACCACCTGGGGGTGCTCACCGCGAATCATCTCGGCAATGGAGCGTGCGTCCATCCAGCTCAGAATTTCCAGCCCTTTGGTACCCTGACCCGGCAAGATACGACCCAGCACGGAGGCAGCCTTGTCGTCACCCAGCGCACGGCGCATGACTTTTTCCACATAGTCGGTGTTGCCCAGGCTGAGGGAGGTTTGCTTCTTGAGCAGGTCCACGAACTGGTCCAGCACCACGTTGACCGCTTCTTGCGACAAGTCAGCGGCAGCCACCATGGCGGCACCCAGGGCTTGCACTTCCTTGGGGCTGAGGTACTTGATGATGTCTGCCGCTTGCTCCTCACCCAGCAGCAGCATCAGAACCGCTGCGCGCTGGGTGGAAGTCATGGCGGCCATCTCGGCCTGGAGCTCGGGACTCCAGTTCTGGCTATCGGCCATTGAAATGAGGTTATCTGCCATGGTGAATCCTTGTAGCGTGCGATGTCATCACGACAATTGAATCATGTTTTTCAGCACGCTCGCAACACGGGCACGGGCAGCTTCTTCGGACACGATCATGCGGATCAGGGCCACTTTGTCGTCGTAGGTGTTGGCGGTATCGAGCATGTCGGCGGAAATGGTCGGCTTCTTGGGCTTGAGGCTGGACATGCGGGCCTTGATTTCTTCCAGGGTCTCGCCTTCCTGGATCTCGATCTCTTCTTCCTCGCTCATTTCACCGGCAGCGATGGCGGCGGCCTTGGCGGCCTCCTCGGCAGCAGCAGCCTCGGCGGCAGCTTTCTCGGCAGCGGCTTTGGCTTCTGCAGCCGCTTCCGCAGCCGCCTTCTCGGCGGCCGCCTTGGCAGCCGCTTCGGCCACGGCCTCGGC
>VEQI01000256.1 GCA_018883305.1 Limnohabitans sp.
GCGCTGGGTGGTGATGGCCAGTGCGCGGATGCGTCCGGCACGGACCTGCGGCAGCACCACGGGTGAGGTGCCAAAGATGACCTGGGTATCCCCCGCGATGAGTGACTGCACGGCAGGCGCACCACCCTTGAAGGGAATGTGCAAGATGTCTGTCTGCCCCAGACTGTTGAAGAGAATGCCCGCCAGGTGCGGTGCCGAGCCGTTGCCGCTGGAGCCAAAGTTCAGCTGCCCACGGCGAGTGCGGGCATACGCGATCAAGTCCTGAATGGAGTGCACTGGCAACTGGTTGTTGACCGCAATGACCATGGGACCATCGCCCAGCAGTGTGATGGGGATCAGGTCGCGTTCCACATCGAAAGGCATCTTCTTGTAGAGCGCCTTGTTGATGTAGGGGTTGCTGCCCACAAAGAGGGTGTAGCCATCCGCAGGCGCCTTCAACACCACTTCAGCGGCCACGTTGCCAGCCGCACCTGGGCGGTTGTCCACGATGGCGGTTTGCCCCAGTTCCTGGGCCAGCGCCTCCCCCACCGTGCGGGTGACAAAGTCGCCAGAGCCGCCGGGCGGATACCCCACCACAAACCGGATGGGCTTGCTGGGATAGGTTTGCGCCAGCACCGCACTGCCCAGCCCTGCCAGACCAACCGCCAGCAGAACACCACGCAAACCAGCCAGCAGTCCCACGGTCAGCGTCCCTGAAATTGCGGCGTGCGCTTTTGAGCAAAGGCCTCGCGGCCTTCCTTGTAGTCGCTGCTGGCAAAACAGGCCTGGATCATCGCCCGGGCACGCGCCACATCGCGCTGGTCCGGATTCTTGCCCAGCTCCAGCAAACAGCGCTTGGCCGCGGCCAGTGTCAAGGGCGCGTTTTCGCCGATGGTGTTGACATAAGCGTCCACCACGGCGTCAAAGTCCTGCACCGGCACCACCTGTCGCACCAGTCCCAGTTGCAGCGCGTCCGCACCGCCAAAAATACGCGCACTGAAAAACAGATCGGCCGTGTTGGCCATGCCCATCACATCGACAAAGCGTTGAATGCCTTCATACCCGTAGCCCAGTCCCAGCCGCGCTGCGGGCATGCGGAACTTGGCGTCATCCGCACACATGCGAATGTCGCAATTGAGCGCAATGCCCAGACCACCGCCCATGCAGATGCCACGAATCTTGGCCACCGTGGGCTTGGGGCACGACAACACGGCGGCGTAACCCGCCGCCGTGGCCAGGTTGTAGGCATCCGCTGCGTCGCCCTCGCGCCGGTCCTTGAACTGGGAAATGTCCGCGCCGGACACAAAGGCCTTGTTGCCCGCGCCAGTGAGCATCACCACGCGGATGTCGGGATCAGCGGCAAACTCGTCCATGACGCGTGGCAGCGCGCACCACATGTCGTAATTGACCGCGTTGAACTTGGACGGATTGTCAAACGTCACCACCCCCACGTGGCCTTGTTTTTCATGACGCAGAACACCTGCGCGCTCGACTTCGGTGGACGACATGCCTCTCCCCTGGTTGAATGCAAGATGACGTGCACGGCTGACGCAGCGCAGATCATGGACTGGTGAGCCATTGTGGCGCGCGAGCCCGTTTTGTGCAGTCGGGACAGTCACCTAGACGATAGCCCTGGGACCTGAGGCGCGCCGGGCACAGGAAGGTCCTGGCTTATAGTGCAAGATCCTGATCAAGAACCTGACCCATGACGATCAAACGCAAGGCCTGCATCGCAGGCATTTATGAGCACCCCACCCGCAAGGCACCGGACAAAACCGTGGCCCAACTGCATGCCGAATGCGCACGCGGCGCGCTGGCCGACGCCGGCCTCAGCCTGCAAGATGTTGACGGCTACTTCTGCGCCGGCGATGCCCCGGGCATGGGCGCCAACAACATGGCCGATTACCTGGGCCTCAAGCTCAAGCACGTGGACAGCACCGACACGGGTGGTTCATCCTACTTGTTGCATGTGTCGCACGCGGCTCAGGCCATTGCTGCTGGCAAGTGCAAGGTGGCGTTGGTGACGCTGGCCGGACGTCCCCGCAGCGAGGGCAGCAGCGGGCTGGTGCCACGCAACATCAACCCGCTGACGCCTGACACGCCTTGGGAGCTTCCCTATGGCGGCGTCACCGTCAACATGTACGCCCTGGCCGCCGCGCGTCACATGCACGAGTTCGGCACCACCGCCGAGCAACTGGCCTGGATCAAGGTGGCCGCATCGCATCACGCGCAGCACAACCCGCACGCCATGCTGAGAGATGTGGTGACAGTGCAAGACGTGCTGGCTTCGCCCATGATCTCTGACCCATTGCGCAAACTGGACTGCTGCGTGGTCAGCGATGGCGGCGGTGCGCTCATCATCACCCACCCCGACATTGCACGCAGCCTGAAGCAACCGGTGGTCAATATCCTGGGTGCCGGGGAAACCATCAAGGGCCAGAACGGTGGCCGTGTGGACCTCACCTATTCGGGTGCAGCCGTGTCTGGCCCCATCGCTTTTGAAGAAGCCGGCGTGAAGCCCTCCGACATCCAATACGCCTCCATCTATGACAGCTTCACCATCACGGTGCTGATGCAACTGGAAGACCTGGGCTTTTGCGCCAAGGGCAAGGGCGGCGCCTTCGTGGCCGATGGCAACCTGATCTCCGGCGTGGGCAAGCTGCCCTTCAACACCGATGGTGGGGGGCTGTGCAACAACCATCCGGCCAACCGCGGCGGCATCACCAAGGTCATCGAGGCCGTGCGTCAATTGCGCGGACAGGCGCACTCGGCCGTCCAGGTTCCCAACTGTCAACTCGCACTCGCACATGGCACCGGCGGTCTGCTGGGTTCGCGCCATGGCAGTGGCACCCTCATCATGGAAAGGGCCTGACACCATGGCCACCCCGTACCAAGATCGTCCCCTGATGGCCGCCATGGTCGACCCGGCCACCGAGCCCTACTGGAAAGCCAGCCAACAAGGCGTACTCAAGCTCCGCCGCTGCCTGTCCTGTCATGAACCCCACTGGTATCCGCGTCCCGTGTGTCCGTTCTGTCAGGGCGACACGGAATGGATCGACGCTGCTGGCACCGGCACCATCTACAGTGTGAGCGTCACCCGCAAGGCCGGCCCCATTCCCTACGCCATCGCCTATGTCGAACTCGATGAAGGTCCTCGCATGCTGACCAACATCGTCGACTGTGACCTCGACACCGTGCATATCGGCCAACGCGTGCGGGTATGCTTCAAGCCCATGGAGGGTGGCGAACAGCTGCCCATGTTCACCCCGCTTTGAGCCACCGTCATGACGCCTGCCCTGCCCTCACCCGTGCCCACCACCCGATTGGGTCATTCATCGCTGGATGTCACACGCATGGGCCTGGGCCTGATGTCGCTCTCCGGCCTGTATGGTCCCTCCAGTGACGAGAACGGCATCGCCGTCATTCACCATGCGCTGGATCGGGGCATCAATTTTCTGGACTCGGCCGACATGTACGGCTGGGGCCATAACGAGCAGTTGCTGGCCAAGGCCCTGAAGGGACGTCGGCGTGATGACGTGGTGTTGGCCTCGAAGTTCGGCCAGACCAAACAGGAAGGTGGCGGCAATGGTGTGAATGGTCGCCCCGAGTATGTGCAAGCGGCCTGTGAGGCCAGCCTGCAGCGCCTGGGTTTGGAGACCATCGACCTCTACTACGTGCACCGCATCGATCCCGCCGTGCCCATCGAAGATACTGTGGGCGCCATGTCACGCCTGATTGAACAAGGCAAGGTGCGCGCCTTGGGCTTGTGCGAGGCCAGCCCGGCCACCATCCGCCGGGCGCACGCCGTGCACCCGCTGTCCGCCATCCAGACCGAGTACTCACTGCTGTACCGCCAGGAAGCGGAAGAGACCCTCAAGACCACCCGTGAACTGGGTATTTCTTTCGTGGCCTACGCGCCGCTGGGGCGCAGCCTGCTGACAGCCTCGGTGCAATCGGCAGATGAAGTGGCTCAAGACCGCCGCAAGGACCACCCGCGTTTCTCGCCGGAGAACCTGGCGCAAAACAATGCACTGGTGAGTGTGGTCAAGGCAGCCGCCCAACGCAAGGGCTGCTCGCCCGGACAACTGGCGCTGGCCTGGTTGCTGGCGCAAGGCGAAGACATTGTGGCCATCCCGGGCACCAAGCAAACCGCGCGCGTGGACGACAATCTGCGTGGATTGAGCGTCACGCTCACGGCTGCTGAAGTGGCCGAACTGTCGCAGGCCATCCCGCCGGGTGCGGCCGCAGGCACACGCTATCCGGCGGGTGGCATGAAGGGTGTCTTCATCTGATGCAATAACGGGCGACCTGCAACGCTGTCAGTCGCTCATGGGTCTACATTGGTGTAAACCACAATACTTCCTCTGACCCTTTCTTGCTGAAATCATCCAGCGGGGTGGCACATGCCATCGCCTTTGAGTTGGATGCAAGGATATCGAATGGCGTCAGTCTCCATAGACGGAGTGCACAAGTACTTCGGCCAGACCCACATCATCAAAGGGGTCTCGGTCGAGATCGAAGACGGTGAGTTTTGTGTGCTCGTCGGCCCCTCGGGTTGTGGCAAATCCACCCTGTTGCGCATGATCGCGGGGTTGGAGCAAATCAGCGGCGGCGACATCCGCATTGGCAACAAGGTGGTCAACAACATGCCACCCAAAGAGCGCGACATCGCCATGGTGTTCCAGAACTACGCGCTGTACCCGCACATGACCGTGCGCGACAACATGGCGTTCTCACTCATGCTGGCCAAGCAACCGGAGCAGGTGATCGAAGAGCGTGTGCGCAAGGCAGCGGGGATTCTGGGTCTCAACGAATTGCTTCAACGCTATCCGCGTCAACTCTCGGGCGGGCAACGCCAGCGTGTGGCCATGGGGCGTGCCATCGTTCGTGACTCGCAAGTCTTCCTGTTTGACGAACCGTTGTCCAACCTGGATGCCAAGCTGCGCGTCTCCATGCGCACCGAGCTCAAGGAGTTGCACCAGCGTTTGCAAACCACCTCCATCTATGTCACCCACGACCAGATCGAGGCCATGACCATGGCCGACAAAATTGTGGTGATGCGTGATGGCGTGGTTGAACAAATCGGCTCGCCCCTGGACCTCTACGATCATCCGGCCAACCAGTTTGTGGCGGGATTCATTGG